>JANYBY010000152.1 GCA_025360565.1 Bacteroidota bacterium | reverse complement strand
AAAGGGTTTTTAAAATATTCGATCGCTTTTTTAATTTTATTTTCTTGTAAGAATGAGGTAAAGACCGACGATGGTAAAACCGAAATGTCTGATTTCACAGCGGCATCTGTTACCCAGGCAAAAATGCCCATAGTTATTCACCGGGCAAAAACAAAATTTACCGACGCGCAAAAACCTATTCAGGTAAATGTTGCAAAACCTGAAGTGTTTTCTGCAAATACAAATGTGGTTCCGGTAGATGGATTAACTTCCGTTGATGCCTCCAACGATCTTACCGTAATTACACCGGGCAAAGATACTTTTCCCTTACCAAAAACTTTTACCATTACCCCAAAGGTTGTATTGTGTAAACAGCCAGTGCCTGTTAAAGCGCTGCCGCCAAGGTTTAAAGATGCTGCCATTTCCGATGTTCAGTATTTAGATGTGGATCAGGGCATGAGTTCCTCTTATATTAAAAGTGTTATTGTTGATAATGCGGGCAACATTTGGTTTGGAACAAACGGTTTGGGAGTGAGTAAGTACGACGGAAAAACTTTTTTGCATTTCACCGAAAAAAATGGTTTAAGCAATAATAATATTCTTACAATTTTACAAGATCACAAGGGCAATATTTGGTTTGGCACAGAGGGCGGTGGTGCCTGTTGTTTTAACGGCGAAAGTTTTTTATGGATCACAACCGATGAAGGTCTTGGCAACAATACTGTTCTTTCGGTGTACGAAGACCGTGAAGGAAAAATTTGGTTCGGTACAAATGGTAATGGGGTTTATAGTTTTGATGGGAAGTCGCTCACTTGTTTTTCTGAAAGAGAAGGATTAAGTAATAACGATGTGCGTTCTATTCTTCAGGATAGAAAAGGCAATATGTGGTTTGGTACCACGGGCGCAGGCGCTTGTAAATGGGATGGAAAATCGTTTACATGGTTCGGCGAAAAAGCAGGATTGAACAGCACCATGATACACGCCATGTTTGAAGATAAGAATGGTTCAATTTATTTTGCAACGGATGATGGCGGTGTAAATATTTACGATGGCAAAACGGTTGAGTACATTACTTTAAAACGCGGATTAAGCAGTAATTGCATTGTATCTATGCGCGAAGATAAAGCCGGTAATTTATGGATAGGCACGTACGATGCGGGTTTGTGTAAATACGACGGAAAAGAAATTACCATTTTTTCAACCAAACAAGGCTTAACCGATAATTATATTTTATCCATTGCCGAAGATAAGGCGGGCGGATTGTGGCTTGGCACTAAGGGTGGCGGGGTTTGTCACTTTAACAACTCTTCCTTTCAACATTACACCCAAAAAGAAGGCATCGGCGCTAATTCTGTGCGCTCTATTGTTGAAGACAAAACCGGAAATTTATGGTTGAGCACTTATGGTGATGGCGCTATTTATTATGATGGAAAAAGTTTTTCGCACTACACCGAAAAAACGGGCTTACCCTCCAACAGAATTATGGCTTCGGTAGTGGATGGAGAAAATATCTGGTTCGGTACCGAACAAAACGGAGCGGTAAGATTTAACGGAAAAACATTTGAAGGGTTTTCTTCAGAGCAAGGATTGTGTAACGATAATATTTTGAGCATGTGCCGCGATAAGGAAGGCAAGATCTGGTTCGGCACCAACGAAGGGGGCGTATGTTGTTACGACGGACAACATTTTATTTCGCTTATTGATGAGGATGGATTAAGCGAGGGCATTATCCGTTCAATTATTCAGGATAAAGCGGGCAATATGTGGTTTGGTACCGATGGCTCGGGCGTTTGCTGTTACGACGGAAAATTTTTAAAATGGTATAACGAAAAAAATGGCTTGTGCGGAAATGTGATAAACTGCATGGCCGAAGACAGAGATGGTAATATTTGGTTTGGAAGTTCCGGCAAAGGCATTAGCATGCTAAAAGCGAATACCATTGGCACCAGTATGCCGGTGTTTGAAAATACAAACGAAAAAGATGGACTCACCAATAACATCATTCAATCCCTAACCCAGGATAAAAACGGAAATGTATGGATAGCCACCGAACGCGGATTAAATTATTTACTTTTTAAAAATGGCCAAAAAGAAATTCATACTTACACATCCGCAGAAGGTTTAAAAGCAAATAATTTTTTAAAGAGTGTGTTGATAGACAGTAAAAATAATATCTGGTGGGGTAACGGTACCGCCCTTACCACTTTAAATCTTAATAATTATAAATTACCCAATGCGCCTCCTCATTTGCAGTTAAATAATATTGAACTCGAAAAATCTTTTATTGATTTTTATGCGTTAAGAGAAAATATACAGGCCGGTAAAAAATACATGGTGGGCGATAAGGATAAAAAAAATCTGAGCGCGGTAAAATTCGATGGTGTAGAAGCCTTTCATAATTTTCCGAAAAATTTAAGCTTGCCTTATTATGTAAACATGGTTGAATTTGAATTTTGCGCCATTGATTGGGCCGATATTTATAAAATTCAATACCAATACATGCTCACAGGCAGTGATGAGGATTGGAGCCCTGTAACAAACGAAAATAAAGCAACCTACAATAACTTACCTCATGGTGATTATATTTTTAAATTAAAAGCGGTTGGTATTGCCGGTAAATGGAGCGATGTGTATGAATATCCGTTTACCATTCGCCCGCCTTGGTACCGAACCATTTGGGCCTATGCCTTGTATGTGATAGCCTTCTTTTTTATTGTGGGAGGATTTAATAATGTGCGCACACGTCAATTAAAAATTCGTCAGCAGGAACTGGAGCAAACCGTTGCCGAAAGAACCGCCGAAGTAGTTGAACAAAAAGAATTGATAGAAGAAAAACAAAAAGAAATTGTTGACAGTATTAATTACGCCAAACGGATCCAGAACGCGATGTTGGCAAGTGATCAATTTCTGAAAAAATATTTAAAGAATTATTTTTTATTGTTTGAACCCAAAGATATTGTAAGCGGTGATTTTTATTGGGCATCGCCAATGGAAGATGGAAGATTTATTTTGGTGACCGCGGATAGTACAGGGCACGGAGTTCCCGGGGCTATGATGTGTATGTTGAACATCTCTTGTTTGAACGAAGCTGTTAACGAACGTAAGTTTACCGGCCCTGCCAATATTTTAAATCAGGCGCGCCGCCGCATTATTTTATCGTTGGCCGAAGACGGAAGCGAAGAAGGAGGAAAAGACGGAATGGATTGCAGTGTAATGGTATTTGATTTTAAAAATCATAAACTTGTTTTTGGCGGGGCAAATAATCCGGTGTGGATCATTCGTAAGGGAGAATTGATAGAATTAAAACCAGATAAAATGCCGGTGGGTAAACACATGAAAGACCATGTGCCTTTTACCGAACAGGAATTTGATCTGCAGCCCGGCGATGTGGTGTATAGTTTAACCGACGGTTATCCCGATCAGTTTGGCGGACCAAGAACTAAAAAATTTACTTACAAAAGATTAAAAGAAGTTTTACTCACTATCTCCAACGATTCCTGCGCCGATCAAAAAGCCGCACTCGCAAAACAGTTAAGCGACTGGAAAGGAAAACTAACGCAGATTGACGATGTTTTGCTTGTTGGGGTGAAGATTTAGAGGATAGATTACAAGATTTTTTTGGGATTGGTTAAGCGATCGTGTTTTAATTACAGCAGGTTCCAACTGTTTTGTTTTTATAAACTGTTTTGAGAAAGTCTACCTTTTGTTCATCCGTCCATTTTTTCGTACTAATAAAAACTGTGAATACAATTCCGTTTTCACAGCCAAATAAATTATGATTACTAATTTTATACTTATCGTTATCTGCTGTAATTTGCCATGCGATAAAATGGCTGGTTGTGTCCTGTTGTATGATTTTTGAGT
>JANYBY010000129.1 GCA_025360565.1 Bacteroidota bacterium | reverse complement strand
TTGAAAGGAAAAAAAGAGGAGCTGGAAAAAAAAGGCTGGGTAATAATTAAAAATGTTTTTTCAAAATCAGAGGTACAAACTCTCAGAGAAAAAGCGGCATTATCAACCAAACAAGGTTTCGACAGAAAAGACCTTTTTTCTAATCCGAATTTAACCGAACTTGTTTATGATGAAAGAATTTTAAATATTTTACAAACACTATTAGGCGCAGATCCGGTTTATTTTGGCGACAGCGGTTACCAAATTGCAAGTGTTGTGGGAAGGATATCCGGAGGTTTTCATAAGGACAATGTTGAGAGAGAAGATCTCAAAGGCCACGATTGGTTAACGCCTTATACAATTATTAGAGCAGGCATTTATTTACAGGATCACATTAAACACTCAGAAGGGCTTATTCTCAGAACCGGTTCCCATAAATTCACCGATCTAACAAAAGGCGAAAAGGTAAATGCCCCTACGGAACCGGGAGACATTGTAATTTGGTATCTTACAACCACTCATTCAGGGAACGCCAAAAGACTTAAGTTTTTTAAAAATATAGTATTAGGCTTTGACGGCACTAAGTCTTTCACTTCAATGTTATATTTTAGAATGCAGAAATATTTCCCTTTTCTCATTCAAAAAGCTGAAAAGGACAGAATCGCATTTTTTTTAACTTATGGTATAAAAGATCATCATTTAGACCATTATTTAAATTATTTGAAAACCCGTAAATATGCGGTTGAATCATGGAGGAATTCTCCTTATAATGCGGAACTTTTAAACACGATTAAAGATAAAAAGATCACCGTACTGCCTATGGCAGAATTGGTAAAAGATATTAAATTAGAGGGGCTCGAAAAAAAATAATTCCGCACTTTAATTTGCTTCAGCATTAAAAATCTTCGTCAACGCCTGAGGTGTGCAGTGCATTCCATCATAAAAATAAGAATTATTAAGATCAAGTTTTTCCGGGTCAAAAGACCCTATTACCGAAAAACCTTTTTGCGCTGCAAGTTCCCGATAAACTTTTTCAGTTTCTAAAACGGCTGAAAACTTCCGGTTCTCTTTAAAATACTTGTATACGATCGGGTGATACGGCGCAAGAAATAAAGTCACTTCAACATTTTCTCTTTTAAGGAGATCAAAAAAACTTGAAAGCATAGATTTTCTTGCCGTTGAATATTCAGTAAGATCATTTACCCCGTAAATTTCACCTTGCAGATATTTTTTTGCGCGCGTTTCAACGAGTAAAGCTGAACTTTTTCTAAGATCTTCATCATAACTGATAGAACCATTAAACAAAATTGTTCTTTTTTTATTGTCGCTGTTGTCCGTTGCCGTTGGCATTATTTTATGAAATCCATTCTCTTTTATATATTTTATCGACTCCTGCAGGTATTGAAGTGAAATGATCTCTGTTACCTTTTTAAAGGCTGCCGCACTTGAATTCTGGGAACTAACCGGAAAATTTAATCTTTTCATCATTTCGATATAATCATTCTCAATTGATCTAAACCCCTCATGTTTCCTATTGTCATTTAGCATCCAAGGGTCTAGTCCAATAATTAATTTTTCAGGCTTAAATCTCTTTTTTAGTAGCATGTTATAAATGGCAAAAATATCTTCTATTCCCGCCCCGGAAACACCGCTATTTAAACATGTTTTATTATTATAAATATTATTCCCAATGAGTAAAACACGACTTGATCCTAAAACGATCACCTCCGGTTTTTTTTGTGTTTTCTGTATAAAGCTTTTTTGCAACATCCGCTCATCATAATTTTGGATATTAGTTACGTTTTTACCATTCAGTAGATCTTTAGCAATTGCATTAACATAATTCTGATGAAATATATTACCGGGGTCAATACAATAATTTATTCCAACAAGGGTTAAGATGAGAGGAATAAAAAAAAGTATTTTAGCAAAGAATTTTTTCATTCTTAGAATTGGAAATAAATAAATTGTGATTTTGAAAAAACACCAAAAACCATAATTATAATAATTAGCATATAATAACAGCTCCACCTAAGCCATAAAGGCGCTAAAGAGATCATTTCCGGAACTTTCCTGTTTTTTTGTTTATAGTGTATGAATTCCATTATTGCAATGGAGAGAACTGCAATAATAAAAGTAAATTTATCCTGACCTAAATAAAGTAATTCCGAACGCTGAAAAAAATCGTTTTTGCTTATTTGGCAAAGCTGATTGAAAATGTTTGTGTGCAAATGACTTATAATATACAGAGCATCTGAAATAGTATTGGCTCTAAAAAATATCCAAGCAAATGAAACGAGTACAAAAGTTGTAAATACCTGAATGAGTTTTTTAATAAAAGGATATTTGTAAATTCCCGTCCTCTCCGTTATACTTTTTTTAAATGGCCCAAAAATAATTGCAAAGATCAGGTAAAAACCATGAATAGCACCCCACGCTAAAAACGTCCAGTTAGCTCCATGCCACAATCCACTTATTAAAAACGTGATAAAAAGATTATAATACCATTTCCATTTTATTACCTTATTACCACCTAAAGGAATGTACAGATAATCTTTGAACCAAGAAGAAAGAGAAATGTGCCATCTTTTCCAGAATTCAGAAATTGATCTTGAAAAATAAGGACGATTAAAATTTTGCATTAGCCTGAATCCCATTACCTGAGCGGATCCTAAGGCAATATCCGTATATCCTGAAAAATCGCAAAAGATCTGGAAAGAGAAAAACACGGTTGAAATAATTAACGGAATACCTTCATGTTTTGTCGGATCATTATATACTTGGTTCACCATTATGGCTAATCTGTCGGCAATAACCACTTTTTTAAAAAGGCCCCAGGCCATTAATTTTAAACCATTTGTAACATTATAATAATTAAAATCATGTTTTTCATAAAATTGGTGAAGAATATGCTGCGGCCTTTCTATAGGGCCGGCAACTAATTGAGGGTAGAACATAACGTATAAAGCATAAATCCCAAAGTGTTTTTCCGCTTTTTGATTGCCCCTGTATACTTCAATGGTGTAACTCAATGCCTGGAAGGTGTGAAAAGACAAGCCAATTGGGAGGAGAATGTTTAAAAATGGGAGTGAATTATTGTAATTAAAAATATGAAGCAAAGAGCATAAATTTTCATTTAAAAAATTATAATATTTAAAAACCGCTAAAACCCCAATGTTCGAGACCACACTAATAATCAAAAAAACTTTTTTTCTTTTTCCCGCTGCTTTTTCAATTATAATTCCGGCAGCATAATCAATAACAATGGTAAATAATAAAATTAAAATGTAAATGGGAACAAAGGCCATATAAAAATATGAGCTCGCTGCAAGTAATAAGAACCAGCGCTGCTTATACGGAAATAAAAAATAAAGAAATGTTACAATGCAAAAAAATAGTAGAAACTCGAATGAGTTAAATAACATGTAAAAGTGTTTGTTAATTAAAAGAGACCACAAATATCAACTTTATTTCATAATCTCTCCGTGACATCAATGGCAATTTTTCCAAGTTTAAAAAAGGTGTAAAAGCTACTTCAACAACTCCATTGCCTCTTGGATGGAAATAACCTGATCCTTAAAAGTGGCTATTATAAAGGCGTCGGTAAAGCCTTTGTCTTCAAGTTCCTTGCGGTATTTTTCGGCGGCATCTTGCGTGGCAAATTTTCCGGCAATGTACCTTAAGCTTCCGCTCGAAGTAGATTGTTTTTCGTGCACCGGCAGATCTTTTACCCGCTCATCCATACCCGCTTCTGCTGCAGGTTTTTTAAGCGAGCCCAATTGTATTTTAAATTGTACTAATTTTTTATCTACCGAGCTGAACATTTTATTTTCGTTCATATCCTCTTTATAATTTTTATTCACTGTCGCCCCTGTTTGGTTCATCGGGATCCGTTTACCTTCTTTATAAGCGGTAACAAAGGCATCACTATACCCTTGTATCACCAGGTCAGCACGCACACTTGCGGCCTCCGCAATTGTTTTGTACCCGCGTGTTACGTAACGGTACGAGGCATCGCCGGTTTTTAATTCAAGTACTCCCGCGTTGGTATTAAATACGCTGGTTGAGATCTTATTTTTAAACGCACCCAATTGCACACGGTAAACAATATCCGATTTATTAAACGTTTCTTCTACAGGGTCGCTGCCAACTGAAGCTGTGTTAGTGCCAGCTGAAGCTGTGTTAGTGCCAGCTGCCGCT
>JANYBY010000114.1 GCA_025360565.1 Bacteroidota bacterium | reverse complement strand
GTTCCCTACAACATCAATTATTTTCCCGAAACGCAGCACGAGCTTCCATTTTATTTTGAAGCTTACAATACCGATACGGTACTTGGTAAAAACAAACCCTTTCTGTTTTATTATTATATCGAAAACAGTAATAACCTTATTAAGCTCAATTCGTTTGGTTCTTTTAAAAAACAAACAGCCTCGCCGGTCAATCCCCTGCTCTCAAAAATTGATATTAGCGCATTGGGCAGCGGTAATTATAATTTGGTGGTTGAAATTAAGGACGAGCAAAATAAAATACAATTTCAAACAAAATATTTTTTTCAGCGCTTAAATAAATCGGTTGATATTACTGCCACAAAAGATAACAAAGATAAAAAGAACATTAACGATTTTTTTGGAACGTGTAACAATATTGATACATTAAGAATGTTTGTTGAATGCCTGTGGCCCATTGCCGGTAGTGTTGATAAAGACAGGATCATTAATCAATCTTTAAAAAAAGATCCTGAATTGATGAAAAATTTTGCGATCGATTTTTGGACACGCCGGGCAGCCGATACAGTTAGCCCTTTGAAGTTATGGGCTAATTATTATAAAAGTGTTCAGGAAGTAATGGTGCTTTTTAAATGCGGAAAACAAAAAGGGTATTATTCCGAACGAGGAAGAGTTTATTTGCAATACGGCCCGCCAAGCACCCGTTCTATTCAAAATAATGAGGTCAATACTTTTCCATACGAAATTTGGCAATACTATAGTATAAACGATCAGGCCACAGGGCAAAAAAGCACGAACCGTAAATTTGTTTTTGTAAATAAAATGCTGGGTGATGATTGCCATACCCTTGTGCACAGCGATATGCGGGGCGAATTGTATAACGATAGATGGCAATTTGAAGTTACGCGCAGAAATAGCAACGGCCTCGCCAATCCCGATCAAACAAAACCTTCGGGCACCGAAAACAATCAGTTTAACGATATTTACAACAGCCCAAGATAAATTATGAGCGTTCCATCGGTAGCTATTGTTATTCTTAATTTTAACGGAAGATCATTTCTTGAAAAGTTTTTACCCAATGTAATTGCACATTCTGAGCCACATCAAATTTATGTGGCAGATAATGGAAGCACAGATGATTCAGTTTCTTTTCTTAAAACTACTTTTACCCAAGTAAAAATTATTGATAATAAAATTAACTACGGTTATGCACAGGGCTATAATGCGGCACTTACATCTGTTAATGCCGATTACTATATTTTATTGAACAACGATGTTGAAGTTACCGCTAACTGGATAGAACCTATTATTGCCTTGATGGAAAACGATAAAAAAATTGCGGCATGCCAACCAAAATTACTTGATCACAACAACAAAAGTTTATTTGAATACGCCGGTGCTTCGGGCGGGTTTATTGATAAATATTGTTATCCTTTTTGTCGCGGTCGTATTTTTAATGTTTTAGAAGAAGATAAAAAACAATTTGATAACAGCGCCGAAATATTTTGGGCCACCGGCGCATGCATGTTTGCAAGATCTTCGGCATTTTGGGAAGTTGGCGGATTTGACGGCGATTACTTTGCACACATGGAAGAGATAGATCTGTGCTGGAGATTAAAGAACATTGGCTATTCTATTTACGCTGAGCCTAAAAGCACAGTGTATCATGTTGGCGGAGGCACTTTAAATAAGGTGAGTTCAAAAAAAACCTACCTTAATTTTAGAAATAATTTAAGTACACTTACAAAAAATCACCCTCCGCGTTTTTTATTTTTTAAAATTTTTCACCGTATGAATTTAGACGGTGTAGCTGCTTTTAAATTTTTATTCGAAGGGCAACCCAAACATTTTTTTGCAGTTTTGTATGCCCATTTTACTTTTTATTTTTGGTTGCCCAAACTTCTTTCAAAGCGCCGTAAAGCAAAAGAGAACGTAAACTTTAACTATTCGCTCCGAAATGTTTATAACGGAAACATAGCTTATCAGCATTTTATAAAAAAGAAAAATAAATTCTCCGAACTGGAAGGCGGATTTTTTGAGGCGTAAGCTCTTTAAATTTTACTAAGAATACTCCCCTTTTTAGAGATCATAAGCAATCCGGTAAAAGTAAAGATCCCATTGATCAGGATCAATTCAGTGCCAATTTTGTAACCATGAAAGATACTCTCCGATAATTGCTTCATTCCCAAACTCACATGCAATTTTTTTTCGTACCACTCAGGACTGCAGCAAACATCAATTCCCAAAACTAACAGCGGAGCAATAATACAAACGGCCCAGATCCATTTTTCGTTCAAGTGCCTTTTGGTTAAAATACCAAATGAAAATAAACCCAGCAATGGTCCATACGTAATACTCGCAAATTTTAAAATAAAATCAATAATTAGTTTATCGTTAATGGCTTTAAAGATCAACACCATGATGAAAAACAAAACCGCAAAAGAAAAATGAACCTTTAAACGGGTTTTACGTTTTTCTTTTTCAGTACCCGGCCGGCCATTTAAATTTAAAATATCAATGCAAAAACAGGAAGTGATAGAAGTAATGGCACCATCCACGCTCGGGAAAAGGGCTGATATTAAGGCCAAAATAAAAATTATGCCAATCACACCGCTGAAGGTGTCGCTTAAAGCAATAGTCGGAAAAAGATCATCGGGTGCCACTTTAATACCTTTTGTATTCGCATATAAATAAAGAATGCCACCTAAAAACAAAAATAAAAAGTTTACAACAACAAGCACAATAGAAAATGAAACAATATTTTTTTTAGAATCTTTAATTGTTTTTACGCTGATGTTCTTCTGCATCATTTCCTGATCAAGCCCTGTCATGGCAATGGCAATAAAGGCACCGCCTATTATTTGTTTCACCCAAAACGAACCCGCCATTACATCGGTATTAAATACTTTTGTGTATCCCATTTCGTTCATTTTCGAAAGTGCGCCGCTAAGATCCATACCCATATTCTTTACTATAACAATAATGCAAACAACCAATCCCGCAAGCATGCCCGTGGTTTGCAGCGTATCGGTATAAATAATGGTTTTTACCCCGCCCTCAAACGTGTAAAGCAGAATTAAAATTAAAATAACAATGGCGGTTAGTTCAAACGGAATATGCAGTTTATCAAAAATAAATAACTGCAAAATACTTATCACCAGATACAATCGGGCCGTTGCCCCTACCAAACGTGATAAAATAAAAAAGAAAGCGCCGGCTTTGTGCGCATTAATACCAAAACGCTTTTCGAGGTAAGTGTAAATAGAAGTGAGGTTTAACTTGTAGTAAAGCGGAATTAATACAAAAGCGATCACCATGTATCCGATCAAATACCCAAGCACAATCTGGAAATAAAAAAAATTATTGGTAGCAACACCGCCGGGCACGCTTACAAATGTAACGCCGCTCAAACTGGTACCTATCATCCCAAAAGCGACCAACATCCAGTTGCTATTCTTGTTACCGATAAAGAACGATTCGTTATTTGAATTTTTACCCGTTACATACGCAACCGCCAGCAGCACTATAAAATAAGCTATAACAACGGTAAAAAGTAAAACGGGCGACATAAAATTCGGTACAATTTTCTTCTTGCAAAG
>JANYBY010000112.1 GCA_025360565.1 Bacteroidota bacterium | reverse complement strand
CCACGAGCGGTGTATGGATGGTTTGAGGAATTGTCATTTTTAAATACTTAACACAAAATTAGGCTTTATATTATAATTTAGATCAAAATTCGCCAAATGGTGTGTTATAAGCTACAAATCAGCTTTTTAATACCCGTTTTTTTAATTTTTGGGCCGGATTACCCTGATAAATATATTCCGCTTCCAGGCTCTGAATAGCAACACTTCCAACAGTTAAGAGGCTATGACTGCCCAATTTTACACCGGGGCAAATAACGGTTTGCGCCCCGGCCCACGCGCCCTCTTCAATAACAATTTCTTTTACAATAAGGTCAAACGTGGATTTTTTATAATTATGATTTCCGCACAAAAGCATGGCGCCTTGCGATACGCATGAATTATCTTTGAGTGTTACATTTGCAAGGTTATCTATCCAAACGCCTTCGCCGATCCAAACATCTTTCCCAACGGTTAAGCGCCATGGATATTTAATTGATACGTGTGGTTTAATCACAAGGCCTCTTCCGATCTTTGCTCCGAACAAGCGCAACAAAGCCCGCTTTGGACCGTAAAACGGAAAGCTTGAATTAATAAAACAGGCATTCATCAGATACCACAAATATCTTTTTATTAAAGTGCCGCCCGGTTTATACCAATCGTTATTGTATTTTGACAGGTCTGTTTTAAATTGATTCATTAAATAGATTTTTATATTGTTTTAAACTTTCCTCAATATTTAGTTTACTGTTTATGTAATTGATGGCATCTTTACTTTTTATTTCGTAATCAACATTATTCATTAACGTAAATGCTGTTATAACTGCAATAAATTTTGATCTGTCATTCAGATCAATCGCGTAACCGGCATTAAATTTTTCAAGGTCATTCCAGGGCGTTTGATCGCTTATTATAACCGGACAGCCACACAGTAAACTTTCAACAATGGAATGTCCGAAATTTTCGTTGAGCGTTGGAAGAAATAAACCATGGTAACCGGTAATTGTAGTTTGCACATCATTAAAAGCCAATTCTTTTTTATAAGTTACTTTAATGTTTTTTGGAAGATCTTTAATAATGGATTCGCATTTATGCCAGTAATCTTTGTCTTCAAGGTTGCCGTAAATATCGTATTCTATATTTACATCAGGCGGCAACTGATCCAATATTTCAAGGGCAAAATGTAAATTTTTAACCACCGCTATTCTCGATAAATAAAAAAGACGCAATGTATTTTGAACCTTTATTTTTTTTGTAAAGTGCACTGTCCCCGAATTTAAATTCGGAGCAGTTAAAATTTTAGCATACCTGAAATGTTTTTTGATGTCTTTCTTTTCCTGCTCATTAGTGGCGTGAAAATTAACACCATCGTACCAATCAAACATTTTGGCAAGTAATAAAAAAGCATGCTTTCGTAAAGGCTTTAAGCCCAAAGCGCCCTTGCCCATCATCCCTCGGGGCGCAAGTAAAATAGGCGCTTTAAAATATTTTTTTTGTTTTGCTTTTACAATACCGATCGAAAAATTGTACGACCAAAAACTATTTAAATAAACCAGATCGGGATTAATGGAATTGATAAGTTTTGAAATATTGGGGACATTCAATTGGTCCTTAGAAAAATAATAATAGTTAGCGCCCCCATTCTCAAACAGTGTATTCGCTGTAATTGTTTTATATCCTTCATCGCTTCCAAGATCGCAATTGCTGGTAACAACATATATTTCGTAATACTCTTTTATTAATGAAACCAATGAGTAAATAGAACGCACGGGCCCGCCGGCTTTTGTACCCGGTAAGAACCAATCAATGAGGATGATTATTTTTTGTTTGCGCGCGATCTTAATTTAATTTATTTTCCTTTATCCAGTAATTAAGTACTACCAAATGCCATACTCTGCTCCAGGTCACAATTCTGTCATCGTTCAAAAATCGCGCCCAATAATTTTGAATTTCGTTCTTATGGCAAAAACTGTATTCCGAAAGTTCAGAAATATTTTTTTCGCAGAACGAACGTAGGTCGTTCTTCAGCCAGCTTTGCCAGGGCAAAGTAAATCCCATTTTCGGACGCTGAACAATTTCTTTTGGCAACAGATCTCCTAAGCTATCAATAAATAATTTTTTTGGTGTGTGCGGAAATTTATGCTCATCATTTACACTCAAAGCAAACTCAATTAATTTATAATCCAAAAGCGGTTCGCGTACTTCCAATGCAACCGCCATGCTCATTTGGTCAGCGTCACGCAGCAACACATTTTCTAAATAGGTATTTATTTCACAAATAGAAACGGCGCTTAATAGATGATGTTTTTTTTGAGGTGTTTGATCTACCACTTTTTTAATTTGCGTAAAGGGCTCAGGATGTTTAATGAGTTGCTGAAGTTCTTTTAACGTATAAACGCTCCTGTTCAAAGGGTATGCGGATGAAAAACTAATTTTGGGTTCACTTAAAAGCTCCGCAATTTTATTTCCGCTCACCGATTTTTTTCTTTTTTTGATCAAGTGCCCAACACCTGTTCGTGCAAAACGCGGGATCGCATTTATCCATGCTTTTTTTTGCAGATCGGTCATTCGTTTAAACACATCGTACCCGGCAAAAAGCTCATCGCCGCCAATACCGCTTAGTGCCATTTTTATGCCCGCGTTTTTGGTGGCTTTAGAAACAATGTAAGTGTTAGGCCCATCGCCACTCGGATGGTCAATGGCATCAAGGGCTTCGGGCAATTGTTTTAAAAAATCGCCTGGAGTTAATTTTATTTCGTGATGTTTGGTGTTGAATTTTTTTGCAATAATGCGTGCAAATTTTGATTCTGAAAATTCGCTCTCGTCAAAACTTACATTAAAGGTTTGAACTTGTTCTGAACTCACCTTGCTCATCAATCCCACCACCGCGCTCGAATCAATTCCACCCGAAAGAAAAGCGCCGAAAGGCACGTCGGCCACCATTCGAAGCTGAACCGAATGTGTAATTAATTCGTTTACCTTTTCGCAAATTTGTTTGTACGATAAATGATCGCTGGCATTAGAAATTTTATTGGTTGAATAATATTGTGTGATGGTGGCTTTACCATTCTCAAATTCTAAATAATGCCCCGGCATCAGCATTTTTATTCCTTTTACCAAAGTGTTTGGCGCAAGTACTGTTTGGTACATAAAATATTCAGCAAGCACATCTTTATTTAATTCAAATGATCTGATGCCTGAATGAATAATGGGCCTCACCTCGCTCGAAAACATAAATGCGTCGTCGCCATAATAATAATACAAGGGTTTTACACCAATTCTGTCGCGGGCAATAAATGTTTTTTTAGTAGTTGTATCGTAAATGGCAAAAGCGAACATGCCGTTAAAGTGCGTTAAGCAACTGTTGCCCCAACGAATGTAGGCGGCGAGAATAACTTCTGTATCAGATCCTGTTTTAAAAAAGTAAGGTTGCTCAGCGCTGCCTTGCGCTGTTCGTTGAAGCTCTAATTTAAGATCCTTGTAATTATAAAGTTCACCATTGTAAATAATTACATATCTTTTGTCATTGGAAATAAAAGGTTGATTGCTTTCCGGACTAAGATCGATGATAGACAAGCGGCGATGCCCTAAACAGATCTTATCGTCTTTCCAAATGCCGTCGTGGTCGGGCCCACGATGCGCAAGCCTTTTGTTCATGGCCCGAACAATACTTTCACATTTTTCGGTTTCAATTACGGCAGATATAATTCCGTTAAGGCCACACATATTATTTTAAATTAATAGTACTTAAAAATCTTTTGTCGTTCATCATTAATTTGATACCCTCTTCAACACTTATTAATTTTTTATTTAATATTTGTTTCATTGTAGTATTATCGGGTTGTCTACGTGTCATATCGCCCTCTTTTAATGGCGCTAAATAAATTATTTTAGAAGTAGATCCGGTAATTTTAATTATTTCGGTGGCTAATTCTTTAACGGTCATCAATTGATCGTTCCCAATATTTATTACATCGTTGGTTAAGAGCTTGTCGGTAAAAATTTTATAACAAACCGAAACAGTGTCTTCCACATACGTAAAGGTGCGGGTTTGAGAGCCATCACCATAAATGCTGATGTCGTTATTTTTAAGGGCGGCTTCTAAAAATTTAGCGATCACAAAATCGGTACTTTGGTTTGGCCCGTAGGTATTAAAGAATCTGAAAATGGTA
>JANYBY010000075.1 GCA_025360565.1 Bacteroidota bacterium | reverse complement strand
TAACGGTGCTGCTGGCATTGCCGGTCATATAAACATTTCCGGAAGCATCGGTTTCGCAATCGTATGCAAAGTCGGTGCTCTCACCTCCGTAGTAAGTGCCCCACAGGCGCAAACCGTTAGGATCAAATTTTACAAGGAAACAATCTTCGAACGCGAAATACGCCGGCTGATGGCTTCCGGGTGTTGCAAAAACCGTGCCTGCTGAAGTGCTGGCTCTTCCGCATAGGTATGAATTTCCGGCAGCATCGGCCGCGCAGCCGTAACCGTAATCACCGCTGGCCGCGCCGTAATAAGTGCCCCATTGACGAACACCGGCGCCATTAAATTTTACAAAAAAAGCATCCCAACTTCCGCCTTGAACAGTTTGGATTGCGCCGGGAGTTGCAATGGCACCAAGGTTTGAGCTCATGGTATTGCCCGACATAAACACATTTCCGGCGGCATCAACGCAGCAGCCTGTACCAACATCTCTTACATTTCCGCCGTAATAAGTTCCCCAAATACGAACACCAAGCGAAGTAAATTTTGCGAGTAATGCGTTCTCTAAACCATTGCCGCTGTGCGCGCTTTGATGGCTGCCAACAGTTGCAATATTAGTACCACCCACACTGCTGGTGTATCCGCAAACAAAAACATTTCCGGTTGCATCGCTTGCCGAAGCCCAGCAAAGATCATCCGCATTACCACCGTAATAAGTGCCCCATTGCCTAACGCCGGGATCTATTATCATGGGAAGTGAAGGATTGGCATTTAAAATTTTAAAACTTACAACGTTGTTGTTTATTTTCCAAGAGGCTTTTAATTCTTTTCCATTTTGGGTAACAACAGGAGCCTGTTCAACAATTATACCAAGCGGCGTTTTAATAATTAATTCGCCATTTGTATTGATGATTAAATTTTGCGCGCCTTTAAATTCTAATTGTATTTGATTATGATCGGCACCGGCGGCTAAAATATAATCGTACTTTAAATGTCCGTCTTTTTGGTACCATTTAAGATCAATGCCCGAATAAATATTTTGATAAATAACATCAGAATAAGATCGCACTTCCATGGCACCGTTCGGACAAGAAGCCGTGTAATAATTATTATAACCCGCTAAAGCCTCCCCCTTAATTATTTGCGAGTGCGCATTGGCGCCTAACCAGTTTACATCCACGCGATAAATAGTTCTCTTGTCAATATAACGATGCGGCTTGCCTTCTTTAAAATAAGCGGTTTGGGTATTATCTTCCTTCCAACTGTCTACCCTGTATAATTGATAACTGATACCTGAATTTTTTAGATAAAAACTCAGTGAGCCATCGGTGCCGACAAATAAAATATCGGGACGGGGATTAAAATTTTGATCGCTTATTTGCCCTTTATTTTCGGTAAAAGTAACGCCGGTTTTTAATTTAGGCAATGTGTTTTCAGCTCCTAAAAAAGAAGGCAAAACAAAAGCAAAAAATAAAAATAGCGAACGAATCATTTTAATTTGTAACAGTTTTATTTAGACGTCTAAAATAATCAAAATTGTTGAGAAAACCAAGAGAAAAGCAGGATAAATACCGGCTTAACATACTATTTTAAATAATGCAGCGTTATTTAATAAATGAGAAAGGTGTTATTTTTTTGCCTTGTGAGCGTTTTAATTTTTAACGGCAATTCGCAAAGTGCGGATTCTTTAAGAAAAATAAAATTAGGATTTGATATTGGCGGTAACTATACATTTTTACAAATTGAAAAAGCCGGGCAAAGTAATCAAAACCAAATTACAACTTTAAACGGTTTGGGATTTAGAATTGGGATAGTGATGGATTACAAAATTAACAGACATTTTTCACTTATTCCAAAAGCTGAACTTTCTTTTAACGATGTTCGGCTTTATACAGTTTATGGCGGCGGGAGTAAAGAATCGCGGAGCATTAGTCCTTTAACTGTTGAAATAAGCCCGCACTTTGCCTTTAAACTATCTGACAAAAAGGTAAAACCGTACTTTTTAATTGGTCCGGTATTAAAAATTCCGATTCCCGATGCATCCAATCCAAGGGCATTAGAAATTAATTCAAATGTAGTTGGTGTTGACCTGGGATTTGGGCTAAACAGGGCATTGAAGTATTTTAATTTTTCGCCTGAGCTGAGGTATTCATACGGATTAAATAATATTTCCAACTCGGCGGATATCAGTAAAATGTATTTTCATAACGTATCGCTGGTATTTATTTTTAAAGGCTAACTTTTAAATAGTGCCATTAATTGTTTTTACATTTAGTTTTAACTTCTCCAGCTCGCCGCTTTTCGTTTTTACTAAAAATTCGTTTAAATTTTTTAGTAAGCGGATCTTTTCCTTCAATCCCCACTGTTTATTATAGTATGTTTTACCAAGGGCAATATCGCTTTGTTTTACGCTAGGGTATTTTCCGGCGATTATTTGTTTAAGGGCGTTTAAATACAAAACATGCGCGTGTTCCATTACTTTAAAATGAATATCATACAAGGTTTCATCGCCCGCAAATGTGGTATGTTCGGTTAATAAAATATTTCCTGTATCAATGCCTTTATCTATCCACATAATGGTGTTGCCTATTAAATGAAATTGTTTTGTTGCCAAACACCAATTGGTACAGTTTGGCCCACCTTTAATATAGGGCGAAAGGCCGGTGTGTAAATTAAGGATACCAATTGAGGGTGCAATTGCAAGTAATTTTTCGCCAATTAAACTGGTACCGGAAACGATGATGAGATCGGGGTTTAATTTTTTTGTAAAGTCGAAAGCGGTTTCGCAATTTATATTTTCAACGTTTACTGTTCTTGTTTCGGGATAAAATGGAAATAATTTGTGATAATGTTTTTGCAGATCCCACCAGGATTTTGAAATGGACGGTAAAAAAAATTTTTCAAATAATTTTTGGGCGGTTATTTCCAAAACGTGTTTACGGGTTTCGGTTACAATTCCAGCTATAGAATATTCGGCATTGATCTTAGAGGCTAATGCTTTTTGATTAGCGTCATTACCGATCCAAAACACAATTCTCATTTATATCTAATTAAAGATTTAATGTTTTCAAGTGTATTTGTAATTCTTAATCGGGTTTTCCACCAAGGTTCGTTATACAACTCTATCCTTGACATTTCAAAAAAATCTTCTTTTTGAGGATCAAAAATATTCTGATTAACAGCAAGCCCTATTTTATAGCCAAGCTCTTTGCTTATTTTTTTTGAAGTTTCGTTGTAACTGCCCACGGGATAAGCAATAGATAAAGGTGTGTGCCCAAGATTTTTTTCGATGGCTATTGCCGAGAGTTGCAACTCTTCTTTAATTTCAATTTCATCGGTCATGGTGCCTAACATGCTGTGCGATACTGTATGTGAGCCCACATAATGTCCGTAATTTTTTAATTCCTTGAGGTCATTCCAACTCATCATTAGCTTGGGCATTTCAACATCTTTATAAGATGAAACAACCCTTTCAATAACTAAATTTCGATGCTCGTGAGCGGTTTTTCTTAAAAAAGGTTTCAGCTTATTTAAATAATTTATTCGTTCTGTTTTACTCGACAGTTTTTTTACTCTTAGATCTTCCGGCAAAAAATCAAAACCCATATCAAGCGTATCTTTATTGGTATATAAAAAAGCGTGTTCAAGCATGTGTGTCCAGGTTGGAATGTTATGGTCAATGCAATCCGTTACTACATAAAAGGAAGCTTTGCATTTGTATTTATCCAAAATTGGAGCGGCATACAATATATTATCTTTATAACCATCGTCAAACATCAAGGTTGCGAATTCGTTCTTCGAATTCAATTCTTTCGAGAATGCAAGGTCTTCTATTAACGCGACTTTAAAGTTTTCGGAAATATATTTTACACATTTATCAAACAAGGCAACATCCATCGGATCCCATAACGGATCTCTTCTTGGATTTACCCTATGAAATAAAAAATTTCTGATCATTTTTCTTAATATAGTATGCCGCTTTTAATTTTGAAAAAGTTAAAAATACCATAAATTAAATAGAAAACAGTATGGCCAACAGAATATTTTTTGATCTGCTAAGTTAAACTCTCGATGGGCGTGCAAACGCCGTTTTCGCAAACATAACACTTTAAACGATCCTTAAAAACATAAGGTTTGTAAATAGATTTATGTAAAAGCATACGTAAACATTCTTGCACACCTTCAATAATACTCGGGTGCGGGTGCATCATATCTGCCAATTCGCGAATACCCTGATTGGTATAAATTAAATACGCTACGCCCTGTATGGCGCTGCTGGCGTGCTCTCCCACAACCCTCATTCCTAAAATTCGCATGCCGCTATCGTTCGTAACAATTATTTTAAAAAAACCTTTTGTTTTGCGCATGGCAATGGCTCTTGCATTTGTAGCGTAATCTAACTTAACTACTTTGTGCGCAATGCCTTTTGCAACACATTCCTGTTCGCTCATGCCTACCGCCGCTACTTCGGGATTTAAAAACATAATGGTGCTGATGTTTTTATACGAAAGCGGTTTAATGGTTGGGCCAAACATACGCACAACCGCGTGCCGCGCTTCTCTTTCGCCCACATTCACCAGGGCCACTTCGGTGGTAACATCGCCCGCTACAAAAATATTACTGATGTTGGTTTGCGTATCATCATCCCAAATAGATCCTTTTTCTTTTAATTTAACGCCCGCGTTTTCCAATCCTAAATTTTCAACATTGGCAACGCGCCCAATAGAAATTAATGCTTTGTCAACAGTAAGTGTTTCGGTATGCCCGTCTTTATGCTCCAGATCGTATTCCACTTTTCCGTTAACAATTTCCATTCTTTTTAATGAAGAACCGTGGTGCACATGCGCGTCGTGCAGTTCTAAATTAGTTGTAATTATTTCGGCCACATCCTCATCTTCAAAAGGTAAAATCCTTTCTGCCTTATCAATTAAAAAAACTTTGGTTGTACCAAAGCAGCTAAAAATTGTTGCAAATTCGCAACCAATAACCCCGGCACCCAACACCACCATACTTTTTGGAAAGGAGGTAAAATTCTTTATGCCATCGCTCGTAACAATTATTTGTTCATCAACCTTTATGTTTGCAGGAATACGCGGCCTGCTGCCTGTTGCTATCAAAATAAAATCGGCGCTTACCGTTTTTTTCTTGCCGTCGTCTTTCGTTATTTGAACGTGATTTTTATCTTTTAAATACGCAGTACCTTTTTCGTAAAAGAACAAACGGTTCTTTAATTTTTGTAGCAATTGCGAATGCACTGTCATTTGTGTTTTACGTTCGTAAATGGCCTCATGCACAATTTTTGAAATAGCGTCAAACTTCACTTCAAAATTCGGAACCATTTCTCTAATTGAGGCTACTTTTAAAGATTGTTCCCACAAAGTTTTAGAGGTTAAAACCCCATCGTAAACCCCGGCGCCGCCCAAACGTTTTTTTTCAATGAGTAAAACTTTTTTGCCGAAATCTATCGCGCGCATGGCGCCGGCGTAACCCGCGGGGCCTCCTCCAATAACAATAAGGTCAAAATGCTGCATATGCAAATGTATAATTTATTACATAATTTTGGTTATGATGATAATTAACATAAAACACCCATTTAATTTACTCGGTATAGCCCCGAAACACCTGTAAACAAAGGCCAAATGGACAATAGAAATTCTATTTTTACACCAAATTTTATAATTCCAACAAATTTCCTATTTTTGCACCCCTATAAATTTAGTGTATGAACGAAAGTGTTATTTATATAGTCCCCGCTCTTGGTATTGTTGGATTAATAGTAATGGCCATAAAATCTGCTTGGGTTACTAAGCAGGATGCCGGTGATAAAAATATGCAAGAGTTGGCAGGTTACATTGCCGATGGCGCTATGGCTTTTTTAAAGGCCGAATGGAAAGTGTTGAGCATATTTGTAATTTTTGCCGCGGCTTTATTAGCCTATTCAGGAACAATTCATGAGGTAAACGGACACGCCATTCATTCAAGCTGGATCATTTCTATTGCATTTATTATTGGTGCCGTATTTTCGGCAACAGCAGGGTACATTGGCATGAAAGTGGCTACCAAAGCCAACGTGCGCACCACACAAGCAGCGCGTACAAGTTTAAAACAAGCATTAAAAGTTTCTTTTACCGGCGGTACCGTAATGGGATTAGGTGTTGCGGGCCTTGCTGTATTGGGTTTAGGCGGATTATTCATTGTGTTTTTGGCCATGTTCAAGGATCTTGGAGCCGATACCGTTAAAACCGCTATTGAAGTATTAACAGGCTTTTCTTTGGGCGCCGAATCCATTGCGTTATTCGCACGTGTGGGCGGTGGTATTTATACAAAAGCGGCCGATGTAGGTGCCGATCTTGTTGGTAAAGTAGAAGCCGGAATTCCAGAAGACGATGTTCGTAACCCCGCTACCATTGCCGATAATGTTGGTGATAATGTGGGCGATGTTGCCGGAATGGGTGCCGATTTGTTTGGATCGTATGTAGCCACAATTCTTGCTACCATGGTATTAGGGCAAGAAATTGTTTTAAAAGATAATTTTGGGGGCATGTCGCCAATCTTATTACCAATGGTAATTTGTGGTTTAGGAATTATTTTTTCTATTGTAGGAACCTGGTTTGTTACCATTAAAGATGAAAAATCGAACGTACAAACCGCATTAAACTTAGGCAACTGGTCGTCCATGATCCTTACCGTTATTGCATCTTATTTTGTGGTGATGTGGATGTTACCCGACGGAGAAATTGTTTTGCGCGGCATTCCTTTTACAAAAATGGGTGTATTCATGGCCATCATTGTAGGAACAGTAGTTGGCGCCATCATGAGCATTGTTACCGAATATTACACCGCCATGGGTAAAAAACCAGTCCTTTCAATTATTAAACAATCAGCCACAGGCCACGCCACCAATATCATTGGCGGTTTAGCGGTAGGTATGAAATCTACCGTTGTACCTATTTTAACGTTAGCCGCGGGAATAGTTTGTTCTTATTCTGCAGCAGGATTATATGGTGTAGCAATTGCAGCAGCAGGTATGATGGCAACAACAGCCATGCAATTAGCTATTGATGCGTTTGGACCAATTGCCGATAACGCGGGTGGTATAGCGGAAATGAGTCAGTTGCCGCCCGAAGTTCGTGAGCGTACTGATAATTTAGATGCCGTAGGTAATACTACTGCCGCTACCGGAAAAGGATTTGCCATTGCATCGGCCGCCTTAACTTCTCTTGCTTTATTCGCGGCGTTTGTGGGTGTGGCAGGAATTTCTGCAATTGATATTTATAAAGCACCTGTATTGGCTGCTTTATTTGTAGGCGGTATGATCCCCTTTATTTTTTCTGCATTGTGTATTTCCGCAGTTGGAAGAGCGGCCATGGATATGGTTCAGGAAGTTCGCCGTCAGTTCCGCGAAATTCCCGGTATAATGGAATACAAAGCAAAACCCGAATACGAAAAATGTGTTGAGATCTCTACAAAAGCATCTATTCGCGAAATGGTAATGCCGGGTGCGATCGCTTTAATTACACCATTACTTGTAGGGTTCGGATTAAAAGGTATGTTTGAGAATGTAAGCTCTGCCGAAATTTTAGGGGGCTTATTAGCAGGCGTTACTGTATCTGGTGTGTTATTAGGAATCTTCCAAAATAACGCCGGTGGTGCTTGGGACAATGCAAAAAAATCATTCGAAAAAGGGGTAATGATCAACGGCGAAATGGCGTACAAAAAATCAGAACCTCACAAAGCTTCGGTAACCGGTGATACTGTTGGAGATCCTTTCAAAGATACTTCGGGCCCATCGATGAATATCTTAATTAAATTAATGAGCATTGTTTCTTTGGTGATCGCACCCTACATCGCGGTTACTAATGGAGATGAGTGCTGCAAAGAAGGAACCGTTTGCGAAGAAGTTATTAAATGTAATATTAACGGACAAGAATATACCTGTACAAGCAAAGCGCAATGCGACAGTATATTAAACGCCAATAAAAAAGACATTGCCGAAATAAAAGGAAACTATATTGTTGATGGCGCACACTCATCGGTTGGGTTCAGCATCAAACATATTATCAGCTCTACAAAAGGCACTTTCAATATCGACAGTGGTTATGTGAATTTAGATAATGCAGCCGGTGCTAAAATATTTGTGCGTTTAGATATGGCAAGTTTAAATACTCAAAACTCAATGCGCGACGGACATTTAAGCAAAGAAGATTTTTTTGATGTTGCTAAATTTAAACATGCCACATTTGAGGCAGCGAGCATAGAAAAAAACCCTATACAAGAAGCACTATATGTATATATTGCAAAAGGTAAATTAACCATGAAAGGAATCACAAAAGATGTTGAATTAAAATTTAATTACGCCGGTTCAAAAGAGCAAGAATACGAAGGAAAGAAAACAAGTGTTGTTGGATTTGAAGGTGAAGCGGTGATCAAGAGAACGGATTTTGGAATTGGAAGCGCTGGCGGATTAGGCGACGATGTAAAAATTGAAATTACATTAGAAGCAGCTCAAAATAAAAATTAAATTTGATCCTATAAAATAGTTAAAAGCCCGTCAGAACTGATGGGCTTTTTGTTTCATGAAATTTATTGTTAATGAATTGAGTTATGATTGTATTGGTGGTTTTGAAAATTCATTAAAGTTTTGTAACTTTGGTTGTGCGCTCTTCAAAACTCAAAAATAAACGTAATCTTGCCATTCCGGGCGAGCCCATGAATCAATCCGAATTTGAAGCTTTAATTAAAGAAGCGGAAAAGGGGCCTTTTAAATCACTAGATAATTTAAAAGCTGATACACTCGCGGTATGGAAAAAGAAATACGGAAAGTAATCAGATCAAAATTTATTGAAGGTGACCTTGCTGAAGTTTATCAGTATGGGATTGAAACCTTTGGTAAAGTGTTCGCGGATTTTTTTCTTGAAGAAATGATCCATTCCATTAGCAGTTTGACGTTTAAATACTTTATTTATCCCGAATGCAAACATCTCGAAACCAAAAAAAAAATTTACCGTAATATTATTCTGGGTAAATATCTTATCATTTATAGAATAAAGTCAGAGAAGATAGAAGTTTTAAGAGTGCTTCATGGAAGTCAAAGTCCGAAAAAAATAAAAAGTATTCGTGGCATAAGGCTTTAAATATTTTACCTTTATTCCCATATGAAGATCATCACTTACAATGTTAATGGCATTCGCGCCGCAATGGGCAAAGGCTTTATTAAATGGCTTCAGGAAACGGATCCCGATGTAATATGTCTGCAAGAAATTAAAGCCACGCCCGAACAGGTTGGTGTGTTTGAATTTGAAGAACTTGGTTATAAACACTACTGGTATCCGGCTCAAAAAAAAGGCTATAGCGGGGTGGCCATTTTTTCTAAAAAAGAACCAAATAAAGTAGAATACGGCTGCGGAATTAAAGCCTATGATGATGAAGGGCGTATTATTAGGGCCGATTTTGACGATGTTTCCATTATGAGCGTTTACCATCCAAGCGGCAGTAGTGGCGAAGAGAGGCAGGCCTTTAAAATGCAATGGCTTTCCGATTTTCAGCAGTATATTAACGAACTAAAAAAAACTAAGCAAAAACTTGTTTTATGCGGCGATTACAATGTTTGCCATAAGGCTATAGATATTCATAATCCTGTTTCAAACGCTAAAACAAGCGGGTTTTTGCCCGAAGAAAGAGAATGGATGGAAAACTTTATAAAAAGCGGGTTTATTGATACTTTCAGGCATTTTAACAAAGACCCGCATCACTACAGCTGGTGGAGTTACAGGGCTAATTCGCGCGAGAAGAACCTGGGTTGGCGTATTGATTATAATATGGTTGACCAAAACCTTGAAAAAAGGCTAAAAAGAGCCGTAATTCTTCCTGAAGCCAAGCATAGCGACCATTGCCCAGTCTTATTGGAATTAACCTGAAATTAAAATAACAGATAACCCAAATTTTCTTTAAAAAAAATTAGACACTTCCAATCAAAAACATATATTTGTTGTTTCAAAATTACGATTAGGAAGTGTTATGAATAAATTATTTATTATATCGGTTGTTTCTGTTATCTGTTTATCGTCATGTAACGGCGATAAAAAAGAAAACAAAGGCACATCAAGCGAAGCTAAAGGCGGAGTGTTTTTGGGCGGTGTTTTAAGAACCAACGAGGTTGAAGCTTTTAAAAGTTTAATGCCAATTGCTATTAACGAGATCAATAGCATCCATATTGCAACTCAGGTATATGAGGGTTTAGTTAAATTTAACCAGGCCGATCTCTCAATCCTTCCGGCTGTTGCAAAAACCTGGGATATTAGTGATGATAAAACAGAATACACTTTTCATTTAAGAACTAACGCTAAATTTCATAACGATCCTTGTTTTCCAAACAGCATTGGCAGAAACGCTGTTGCTGCGGATTTTAAATTTAGTTTCGAAAAATTATGCACTCAAAATGTTGCGAACAATTTATTTGATGTTACATTTAAAGATAGAGTAGATGGCGCCAACGAAAATTTTGAAGGTTCAAAAACCGGAAAATCAGTTGGTGTAAAAGGCGTAACAGTTGTAAATGACTCCACTTTAAAAATAAAATTATTACATCCGGATGCAAGTTTCTTAAATATTCTTACAATGCCTGGCTGTTATGTTTATCCGAAAGAAGCGGTAACAAAATATGGCGCCGATATGAGAATTAAATGTGTAGGTACAGGCCCATTCTTTATCGAAACTATAAAAGAAGGCGAAGTGGTGATCATGAAAAAACACCAGGATTACTGGGGGTATGATGCCGATGGCAATAAATTACCGTATTTAGATGGAATTAAATGGTCGTTTATTCGCGATAAAAAAACAGAGATCTTGGAATTTAAACGCGGTAACTTAGATATGGTTTACCGTATTCCTGTTGAAATGTTTCACGAATTTATGGGTACTTTAGAAAATGCAAAAAACCGTAAGGACGAGTTTCAAATTGTTACATCAACCGCTTTAAGCAGTCATTACTACGGCTTCAATATTCAGGCAAATCCTATTTTCGCAAAAAGAGATGTACGTTTAGCGTTTAACTTAGCCATTGACAGACATAAGATCGCGGACTTTACAATACAAGGCGAAGGAACATCAGCGGATTATGGTATGGTGCCTTACGCTGAGGTTTTTGAAAAAGAAGGTTACGATTATAAATCATTAAAAGGGTTTGGTTACTATCCCGATTCTGCAAAAAAATTATTGAAGGCAGCAGGTTACCCAGGAGGAAAAGGTTTTCCTGAACTTAACTTAGAAATTAACAGTGGCGGTGGTGATAGAAATATTTTAATTGCCGAAGTAATTCAAAAAATGCTGAAGGAAAATTTAGGAATTACTATCAATATTAACACGGTTCCATTTGCAGAGCATATTGAAAATATTCAAGGCGGTAAATCAGATTTCTTCCGTTTCGCCTGGATCGGTGATTATCCGGATCCTGAATCATTTTTAACTTTATTTTATGGCAAGCATGTGCCAACTGAAAAAACAGAAAAATCTTACATTAATACGTTCAGGTATAAAAATGCACGGTTCGATTCAATGTTTGAAGCTGCGCGTTTTGAAGCGGATAAAACAAAACGTATGAAAATGTTCTCTGAGGCAGAAGCAATAGTTTTACAAGACGCGGCGTGGATCCCTATTTTTTATGATGAAAATTTCAGGTTAGAACAACGTAACGTGCGTAACCTTCCTGAAAACCCTTTGTTGTTTATGGATATGACTACAACGTATTTGATCCCACCGGATAAAATGCCTAAAAAATAATTATTCACATATTAACTTACAAACCCAATCAAATTTGATTGGGTTTTTTTATTCTCAAACAATTTTTAGTATCTTATACCAATTCTTGGTTTAAAACAGTCCAAAGTTAAATTAGTAAAAACTGTCTTAAACCTTAGAATGGTTAATGCCGATCGATAATTTATTTTTTTAGAATTGGACCATAATAAATTGAGCATCGGTATTAATACTTCAAAAAAATGAAAACAAATTATGTAATAATTGTCGCGGGTGGCACCGGAAATCGGATGCTCAATGATCTGCCCAAACAATTCATAAAACTAAACGGTAAAGAAATTATACTGTACGGCATTGAAGCATTTTTATATTTTAATCCGGCAATCACAATAATTATCGCGGTTCATAAAAACTATGTTGAATTATTGAACGAGATATTACATAAAAATAATTTGAGCGATGTAAAAGTTACAGAAGGTGGCACAACGCGCTTTGATTCGGTTAAAAATGCATTGGCGCTAATAACAGATCAAAATGCCATTGTTGGCATTCACGATGCGGCACGGCCATTGGTGTCGCTGCAAACTATTCAAAATTGTTACGCGGGTGCAAGCGAAAATGGAAACGCCATTCCTGCAATTCCCGTTGGAGAAAGTATTCGCGAAAATAAAAACGGCAATAATAAATATGCCAATCGAAATGACTTTTGCATTATTCAAACACCGCAATGTTTTTTAGTTTCTAAAATTCAAAAGGCTTTTACTTTACCTTATTCTGAAAATTTTACCGACGATGCCTCGGTGCTTGAAGCGGCCGGAGAAAAAATAAATCTGGTGGAGGGAAATATTGAAAATATAAAAGTAACCTATCCAAAAGATTTAATAATTGCAAAAGCCTTATTAGAAAATGAGTAACGATGATATTTGCGATGCGTTAGAATTAAGCGGAAAACTTTTAGAGCTTCACGGCGAAAATGTTTTTAAAGTTAGAGCAATGACAAACGCGGCCTACAAACTTTCTAAATTGCGATATGATTTTGAAGAAAAAACACTAAAGGAAATTGAAGCCGTAGAAGGAATAGGAAAAGGCATTGCCGGAAAAATATTTGAATTAATGCAAACCGGTACTACCACTGAGTTAACTGAGCTGATGGAAAAAACACCGGCAGGTGTTATTCAAATGCTGGGTGTAAAAGGCCTGGGACCAAAAAAAGTGGGATTGCTATGGCGCGAATTAAATTTAGAAAGTGTTGGTGAATTGCTATATGCCTGTAACGAAAACAGATTAATAACCATAAAAGGCTTTGGTGCTAAAACACAAGAATCGGTTAAACAAAACATAGAGTTTAAATTGGCGCACGCTCAAATGCACCACTACGCCTCTATCGAAATTTTGGTAAAAAAACTGATCGATCTTATTTCTGAACAACAGCCGCAAACAGAAATTATGGCGGTGGGCCAATTGCGCCGTAAGTGCGAAGTGATAGATGAAATTGAAATTTTAATGGATGCCGAAAAAACGGCAGACACGGCAGAATTTGAAGCACAGATTCCCATCAAAGTAAATTACATAATTTGTAAGCCCGAAGAATTTCATTATTATTTATTTGATCTTACCGGTACGCCCGAACACAAAGAGAAAGCGGACTTTGAAAGCATTTCGGAAAAACATTTTACTGACGAAGAAGAAATTTACGCGCAATTAAATTTACAATACATTGAACCGGAATTAAGAGAGGGGTTAAATGAAGTGGATCTTGCAAAAGAAAATAATATTCCCGAATTAATTGAGTTCGGCGATCTGAAAGGCATTTTGCACAATCACTCTTTGTACAGCGATGGCGTTCATTCCTTAAAAGAAATGGCCGACTATTGCAAAGAACTGGGTTACCAATATTTTGGTATTTGCGATCACTCAAAAACGGCGGTGTACGCGCAAGGCTTAACTATTGAGTCGGTTTTGATTCAGCAAAAAGAAATTGATAAACTAAACGCTTCTTATACTGATTTTAAAATTTTAAAAGGAATTGAAAGCGATATTTTAAGCGATGGCTCTTTGGATTATCCGGAAGAGATTCTGAAAACATTTGATTTTATTGTGGCGTCTATTCACTCTAATTTTAAAATGAGCGAAGAGCAGGCAACCAAACGACTGATCAAAGCGATCGAAAATCCTTACACCTCTATTCTCGGTCATCCCACCGGAAGATTATTATTGGCAAGACCCGGCTATCCTATCAATCATAAAAAAGTAATTGATGCCTGCGCTGCAAATAAAGTGCATATGGAATTGAACGCGCATCCTTATCGTTTGGATATTGACTGGCGATGGATACAATACTGTCTCGAAAAAAATGTGATGATCTCTATTAATCCCGATGCTCATCACAAGGAAGGGTTTCACGATATGTATTATGGAGTTTGCGCCGCCCGAAAAGGAATGCTCACAAAAGAAATGTGTTTGAACGCGCTAAGTTTAAGTGAGTTGATATTGGCTTTTAGGAAGTAATTTGCTTTATTTTTGAAAAAGATTTTGTAAATTTGATTAGAACTTTTTAAAATGGCGACTCCCTCAAAAATTAATATAAAAAACAAAAAGATGAGAGGGGCTGAACTTGAAGTGCCGGATTGGCATAAAAAATTAGTATTAAACAGGATAAAAACCTCTCAAAAAAAAGATTTTTTATCTTGGTCTGATGTCAAAAAGCAAATAAAACAAAAATAAATGTTTGCTTTCCGTCGCTATGGTTACATCAATGAGCATGCTGTAACTATACAAATCAATAATTCTAAAATTCAACAATTAAAATGCCTATCATTAATTCCATAGCAAGCTGGTTAATGAAAAAGCGAATGCACCAAATTGAACTTTTTATAAAGTATCCAATAGATGTGCAGCAAGAATGGTTACTTTCTTTATTAAGCGATGCCGGCGAAACGCAGTACGGAAAAAAGAACGGATTCTCATCCATTAAAAATTACGAACAATTTAAAAACCAAGTTCCGGTAAGCGATTACGAAAGCCTAAAACCCTTGATAGACCGAACACGGAAAGGTGAGCAAAATTTATTGTGGAACACCGAAATAAAATGGTTTGCTAAAAGCAGCGGTACAACCGATAAAAGTAAATTTATTCCGGTGAGTCAGGAAAGTTTAGACGGATGTCATTACAATGCCGGTCGCGATATGGTTACTTTGCAGTGTTACAACAACGAGAATACCCAATTATTTACCGGAAAAAACCTTGCGCTTGGCGGCAGTTATAAAGAAGATCAGTTTGGAGATCATGTTTCTTATCATGGCGATGTGAGCGCGATCATTATTCAGAATTTACCCAAGTGGGCCGATTTTTTCAGAGCTCCTGATGTGAACATTGCGTTAATGGACGAATGGGAAATAAAACTTGAACGCCTGGCGGAGAGTATGATGAATGAAAATGTAACAAGCATTGCCGGTGTGCCAAGCTGGATGTTGGTTTTATTAAAACGGATCTTAGAAAAGAAAAAAGCAAAAACAATTAGTGAAGTATGGCCCAATCTTGAAGTTTATTTTCATGGAGGCGTAAATTTTGCGCCGTATAAGGAGCAGTTCACAAAATTATTTAATAATGATAAAATAAATTTTTTGCAACTATACAACGCTTCCGAAGGTTTTTTTGGCATTCAGGATCAGCTTAAAAGCGACGAAATGCTGCTGATGTTGGATTACGGCATCTTTTATGAGTTCATTGAAATGACAGACCAGCAGAATAATAATTTTTCGCGCACCATTCATTTAGAAGATATAAAAATAGGAATTGATTATGCCATGATCATTACCACTAACGCGGGTTTGTGGCGTTACCAGCTGGGCGACGTTATTCATTTTACAAGTACAAATCCTTATCGTTTTAAAATTTCGGGAAGAACAAAACAACACATTAACGCTTTTGGCGAAGAATTAATGGTGCATAATACAGAGAATGCAATTGCAGCGGCCTGCGAAAAAACGTACGCCCTTGTAAAAGATTATACAGTTGCTCCTGTGTTCATGCAAAATAATTCAGGGGCGCACGAATGGCTGATAGAGTTTGAAAAGGAACCGAATAATTTTGAGTTCTTTGCCGCGTTATTAGACGAGTCGCTCAAAAAACAAAACAGCGATTATGAAGCAAAACGATATAATAATTTTGTATTGCACTTCCCTGAAGTAAAAAAAATGCCGCAAAACACATTTTACAATTGGCTAAAATCCAATAACAAATTAGGGGGCCAATACAAAGTGCCTCGCTTAAGTAACGACAGGAAGATAGTGGAAGAGATCCTTAAAATGAATTAACAATTTTACCTATCTTTAATAAATAATAGTGAGATCCACCTTGAAAATATTTTCTCTTTTGTTTTTCCTTTGCTTTTCTTTCGCGTTCATAAAGAAAGATAAACCGGAGCATATTGCCATTAAAACCAAACTGGATTATTTTGCAGTTGATAATATCGGGAATATTTATACCATTAAAGACGAAGAGCTTGTAAAATATTTACCAACCGGAAAATATTTTGTACGTTATAGCAATTTAAAATTAGGGAACATAAGTACGGTTGATGCTACTAATCCGCTTAAAGTACTTTTGTATTATCGCGATTTTCAGCAAATTGTTTTTTTGGATGATCAGTTAACGCAAAATAGCGAATCCATTTCGCTCGAAGCCTTGGGTTATGAGCAAACCGATCAGGTATGCGCGGGTGTAAATAATAGTTTTTGGATCTACAGCAAACAAAATAACGAACTCATCCGCTTTAACGAAAGTTCGAAAAAAGTGGCCTCAACCGGAAATTTAAAACAGGTACTGAGAACAGATCTAAGTCCAAACTTTATGCTGGAATATAATGGTTATTTATTTTTGAACTGCCCCGAAACCGGCATTTATGTGTTTGATATTTTTGGCGCCTTCAGCAAGATCATCTCAATAAAAAACTTAAAACAGTTTCAGGTAAACGAAAATATTATTTATTATAAAAAAGACAGCACCCTTTGCAGTTACGATTATAAGATCTTTGAAGAAGCTTGTAAAAGCGTTCCGTCATCGGCAAAAAGCACCGACTTAAAATTCAGAAAAGACAAGATTTATTGCGGCTTTAAGGATTCGTTGGTGGTGAATGGGATGTAAGCCCGTTTCTGAACACTTTTTAACA
>JANYBY010000030.1 GCA_025360565.1 Bacteroidota bacterium | reverse complement strand
GGTTCGAGATTATTGGTGATCAAACAATGGCGGATGCAATTCTCGATAGAATAGTTCATCAATCTCATCGCTTGGAATTAAAAGGCGAATCGATGCGAAAAAAGAATCAGGTTTTAGCAGTAGCATAAATTTTTAGGAATCGGGGAATTTAGGGCTTTGAGGCAAACGATGCTTCATAGCCCTTTTTTATCGCAGAATCCCCTAAAAATTCATTGGTAAAGATATTTTCTTTATGTGCAGGAAAGGATTTATATTTGCTTTGTGTTTCTTTGAAATATTGCCGGAAATAATGGGGGTAACAAAACCCAAACAACGCTAAGAAAACCGAATATTGTTTTCAGTAACAAATTAGGCTTGATTATGCAGAACTTGTTACCAGTTTGTTACTGTTCCCTCCTTACAATTCCCCAAAGCCTTTGATTATCTAAGCGGTACGGCAATTTTATGAAGTCGCAATTTGCGACATCAAAATCTCATTTTCGTTATCTGTTAGTTGAAACATAAAATCAGATGGAAATCTCTTTATATTTCTTTTAACCTGTTCGTTAAGCCGTCTGGTTTCGGTTCGGTAAAGCTCTGCCAGATCTCTATCAAGCATTACCTTTAGACCTCTAATGAGGAATATTTTATTTATTATAATTTCATCCGGAATTGTAAGTTCGGTTTCTTTTTTGGCCATTTTTATTTATTTGACACAAAACTAAAACAATAAATAGTTATTGATTGCTACAAATTATAGCATTTTAGAAAAGGTATCGCATTTTGCGATACCATTATTTCAGATTGCCGTTAAATAAAAATTACTGTTACTTCTTGCCGGTACTTCCAAACCCGCCGGCTCCCCTGTTCGATTCTTCAAGTACGGTAACTTTCTCCCAGTTTATTTGTTCGTGTTTGGCAATTACCATTTGTGCAATGCGTTCGCCATCGTTAATTGTAAAATCGGTATCGGATAAATTCACGAGTAATACTTTTACCTCGCCCCTGTAATCCGCGTCGATTGTGCCCGGCGAGTTAAGCACCGTAATTCCGTTTTTAAAAGCCAAGCCGCTACGTGGACGGATTTGCGCCTCGAAGCCATTCGGCAATTCAATGAACAAGCCTGTTGGAATTAATTGCCTTTGCAGAGGTTTTAAAATTATTGCTTCGCTGATATTCGCTTTAAGATCGAAACCCGCGGCTTGCGCTGTTGCGTATTCGGGTAAAGCGTGTTTTGATTGGTTAATTACTTTGATTGTTATCACCTGTTGTTTGTTTAAATTTTTTCAGGTTCACAAATTCCAATTTATAAAACAAGAAAACAAACAGTAATACTAACAAATTATTCAATAACAAGCGCAGATAAACCGATTCTATTCCGCGCCAGGCAAATGATAAAAAATAAAATCCTAAAGCCATAAAAAAGAAAACGCTTATGGCTCGCAAATTATATTTTACCGGATAATATTTTTGTCCTAAAAAATAAGAAATGATCATCATAATGCCATAAGAGGCAATAGTAGCCCAGGCACAGGCCATGTAACTATATTTTGCAACGAATACAAAGTTTATTGTTAGTGTAATTACTGCTCCAATAATGGTGATCACTGCGCCAAATTTTGTTTGGCCTGTTAGCTTATACCAAATAGATAAATTAAAATACACGCCTAAAAATAAATTTGCCAATAATAAAATGGGCGCTACTCCTAGGCCTGCTCTATATTTTTCACTGATCACAATTTTAATAATGTCGATGTTCATCATGGTGCCCAAAAATAAAAAGGAACAAAAAATAACAAAGTATTTCATCACCAAAGCATTTAGCGCTTTTGCATCTTTATCGTTTGCCCTGCTAAAAAAGAAGGGCTCAGCGGCGTATTTAAATGCTTGTATAAAAATGGTCATGAGTATAGCTATTTTATAACAGGCACCGTAAATGCCTAATTCCGTTTTGCCGATATCTGCAGGCAATAATTCTTTTAAAATTATTCTGTCAAAAGTTTCGTTTATCATTCCGGCTAATCCTAAAAATAATAAAGGCCAGGCGTATTTATATAATTGTTTCCATAATTCTTTATCAAACACGTATGCAAAGCCGGTAAACTCTTTGCTCAGTAAAAGCATACTGAAAATATTTGCCGCCAATTGCGCCAGGAAAGCGTAACCCACGCCTATTTGCGGGTTGTAACACAGCGCCAAAAAACTATCTTCGTTTCTTTCGTAAGCATTTTTAGCAAACACTAAATAAAAAATACTTACCATTAAATAAACGGTAACATTTAAAATTTTTAAAATTGTAAAGCGTTTGGCATTGTTGTTTAAACGTAAACGCGCAAATGGCAAAGCCATAAAGGTATCGGTGGCAACAATCAATACGCACCAAATAACAAAATTCTGATTATCGGGGTACTTCATCAACTCCGCTATGTTTTGCGAAAACAAACAAAGAATTAACGAAAGAGAAACCGTGCTGCAAAAAATAGAAATAAGCGCAGTTGAATACACCCTGTTCTTGTCATCATGTTTGTTAGAGAAATTAAAAAAAGCGGTTTCCATACCATAAGTAAAAATGATATTTACAAAACTGATGTAAGCATAAAACTCAGTATTGGAAGCAAGATCAGATGGGGTTTTAAAAATATAGGTAAGTGCAAGCGAAAATAAATAATTGATGATCCTGGGCATAATACTCCCCAGACCATAAATAACGGTTTGCCCTGCTAATTTTTTTAATGGATCCGACATCTTTTCTCTTCGAACTAATAAAGTTAAAGAATAAGAAAACAGGGTTTTTTGAGTAAGGGATAAGATATTAACTAAGGGGTGTAGAAAGCTCTCCAGCTTAGGTCAGTTCGAGTAGAAAATTCTGCCTCTTTGAATTTTCGTATCGAGAACACCTCAGAAACGTCTCGATACGGATTTGAAAAGATGCGCAAATCCTACTCGACGTGACACTACATAAGTGAAAATACTGAAATGGCCCCTATTTCCCCATCTCTTTGATCTGGTCTTCCAAAATTTTAATGCCTTCCACAAAACTGTGAGGATTATAACCAAGGTCCCTTATCGCTTTATCAATTATAAATCCGGTGCGCGGCGGACGTTTTGCGGGCTGCTTAATGTCGGCGCTTTTGCTTGGGTTTATCAGCGATTTATCTAAATGATAATAATCGGCCACAACTTGAGCCAATTCTAAAATGCTGTAAAAATCTTTTCCCGAAATATTGTAAATACCTTTGGCTCTTTTTTCCGCAATTAAAATACAACCATCTGCCAGGTCTTCGGCCAAAGTTGGCGTTCTGAACTGATCATCCACCACATTTATTTTTTTGCCTTGTTCTAAATTTGATTTTACCCACAATACTATATTACTACGGCTCATATTATCAACAATGCCAAATACCAAAACCGTGCGGGCCATTGCCCAATCAAGGTTTGAGGCTTGTACAATTTTTTCGGCTTCTAACTTAGTTTCGGCGTAATAACTTAAAGGATTTGGTTTTTCGTTCTCATCCAACGGCCCACGGGTGCCGTCAAAAATAAAATCGGTGCTTAAGTGTATAAAATGCGGATTGTAACCGGGATTATCTTTTTTTAATTGCTCCAATGTTTTTACCTGATATTCCACCGAAGTTGCGTTCATTAACAGCGCGGCTTCTTTTTCGGTTTCGCAGGCGTCAACATTTGTCATAGCGGCAGTGTTGATGACAACATCGGGCATACATTTTTTAAAAACATCTTCTACGTTTTGTTTATTGGTAATATCAAGCGACTCATAAGTATAACCGTCCCGTTTCATCAACCTGTTATCGCCACGTGCAGTAGCAATGCAGGTTACATCTTTTTTATGACGTAATTTATAAACCAGTTTTTGTCCTAATAAACCGTTTGAGCCTGTTATTAAAATTTTCATTGTTTAAGTTTTAACCACGAAGACACTGAGACCACAGAGGGCCACAGAGTTTTATTTGTGTTAATTTAAATTTTACTTTTTATATGAAGAGCCGCGCTTTTTTCTAATTGTTTAAACCAGTCTTTACCGTATTTTCTTATTAATGGTTCTTTTAGAAATTTGTAAACCGGCACATCCAATTTTGCACCGCATTCGCAAGCAGGTTTACAAACATCCCATTTACTGTAATTAACCGCGTCGTAATTTTTATGTTTTGTAATTCTTACAGGGTATAAATGACAAGAGATGGGTTTTTTCCATTTAATTTTTCCTTCGTAATAAGCCTGTTCAATGGCACATTTGGCAACTTTGTTTTCATCAAAAAAAACAAAGGCACATTCGGCGCCGGGACTAACAAGCGTGGTGGTATAGTCACCATCGCTGTCAATTACATACGCTCCATGTTTTTCAATGGCTTTAACTCCTTTTTTTACCATGTAAGGTTTAACGGCTTCAACAACGGAATCCAAAACGGATAATTCGTCTTTATCCAACGGAGCTCCACTTTCGCCAGCCACGCAACATGCGCCTTTACAGGCGTTCAGATCGCATACAAATTTTTTCTCCAGCAGATCCTCGCTTATTAAAGTTTTATCGATTGCTATCATTCTCGTTAAATATCAGGTGAAATTATCATTTTTTTTGCAGCATTCTTAGTGCTGTAAGCTCTTTTTTTTGCAATACAAGTGTTTTGCTCAGGCTGTCGTGCCAACCGATTGCACCAAGGCATGAAAGGGCTTCGAGAGGAATGGATCTGGAAATGGAACGTATAAATAGCTTTTTCGCCCCCGGCTTATTCCCATATTCATCCACCACAACTCTTCCAAAGATCAATTTGCCGGGAGTACTTTGCAGCGAGATCTCAAAAATAAAATAATATAATGGCTGAATTAAAAGGCGACCCAGCAGATCAAAATACAAATTGAAAGGGCTAAGGCTTGCGTCAACAGTAATATCCATACCCGCCAAAATATTCGCTAAAGGTATTCCAACCCCTATTACCAAACCTGTTATCAAAATTTTATCAATTAAAAAATGGCTTATACGCGGCAATCCATCCACGTATTTTACGGCATGGTAACTTTCCGTACTTTCTTCCACATACTTTTCTATCCCGCCAACAATTTGTTTACGCTTAGAGATATGAATCTCTTTAATTTCAGTAATCTTTTGCATGAAAGTTCCGGCGTACTAATTTACGGCCATATTTTGAGTCATGTACGAACCCACATATTTTTCAAGGATGGTACGGTAGCTCTTTGAAGATTTAAACCCGGCGGGCCCGCTAAAGAACTCATTGAACAAAGCTTTGTGCTGACTTCCCTTAGGCATTATAAAACCCAACTCTTCTTTCGACTGGTTTAAAGGCTTTTGCATTTTTAAAAATTTGGTTGGGTTATTCTTTAAATAGAACCAGAATTCGATCGCATCAACAAATCCAAAATTTAAAACACTTTTCGCTATTTCATCCAAAATTTTTATTTGGTCCGTTTGGTTGTTTACTTTAAGATCGGTAATGTATGTTTTTTTAATTTCGGCAACGTATCTGCTTAAATTTGAATTGGGAATTGTAAATGCTGTCATGCTCCCAAGTGTTTTCACAATTTCCGCTTGCGTTTTGGTTTTTATATCAGGCGCATTACCGTTTGTGATACAAAACGAAACATTTTTTAAGAACGCATTTGTAAAATCAACTTCTTTAATTCTTTCGGGAGTAATAGTGATCGCTCCCAAACCCATAGTGTTTTTATTTGCGCTTTTTGTAGTAGAATAAAACAGATCAAAAGCCGTGAACGAATTATATTTTAACGCGACGTTCATTTTTTTTGTGGTTTTTAGCCAGGCTACGTATTCATTTATAATATCAATTTCTATTCCCGCTTGCTTATTATTTTCAATTGTGGCAAAAGGTGGATCGTTAACATAGTTAATGTAAAGCGTATCGCCTGCCTGTGAAAAACATGCAACAGATGTTAGAACGAATAAAAATATGGTTAAGACTCTGCTCAAATTAGAATTTGAAATTATTTAAAAAACGGGGGCCATTTGGTTCTTTCTAAACGTTTTATAATCAATACATTGTTAATAGCATATTAAAGGGGTTTTTTGATCTTAAAGCCCTTGTACGCTATTACGAAACAATATTTGTGCCCGTTGGCTTTTTTTATTGATAATTATTTGAAAATATACCTTTTTTATGGTATTTTTGTAGTATGATTAGAATTAATCTAATTAAGGTTATAGTATTAATTAATTAAAAATCAATTAGTTATGATTACAGTAAGTGAAAATGCCCGAGTTCATGCCATTGAATTGATGAAGGCGGAAAATAAACCTGAAAATGCGTTTATAAGAGTTGGGGTTGAGGGTGGAGGTTGCAGTGGCCTGTCTTATAAATTGGAATTTGACAATGTTTTGAAAGATGGCGATCAGCAATTTGAGGACAAAGGGATAAAAATTGTGGTTGACCGCAAGAGCTTTTTGTATTTAGTTGGAACAGAATTGGAATATACAGGAGGATTGAACGGAAAAGGTTTTGTATTTAATAATCCAAATGCCAATAGAACGTGTGGTTGTGGGGAATCATTTTCGGTGTAAAAATTCAAAGTTTAAAAAATGGCAAAGATTGTTATACATGAAAATTCTACAATTGAAAGTACAAATGAAATGCGCTTGGTTGAGGATTTTAAATTGTCTTATAATCAGCGGATTGAAAAAGCATTTAAACTAATAAGATTATCCTTATTGTTTTCAAAGGAAGGCAAAACAAATTTTAAAAAAAGAATATTACTAAAAAGTAAATAGTGGATCTATTTGAAGACGAAATAATTCTTTTTTTTAAACATTTAAGCCAACAAAAGGTAAGTTATATCCTTGTTGGCGGCATTGCAGTTAATTACCATGGTTACAGCAGAGCAACAGGCGATATAGATATTTGGATCGATGACTCAGAACTTAATAGAATAAATTTTGTAAACGCGCTGAAAAATTATGGCGTTGAAGGGGCAGAAGTTTTTCATCAAATGCCTTTTATTGCAGGATACACTGAAATAATGTTAGATAATGGTATGCATATAGATCTAATGAGTGATCTTCAGTTTTTTAAAAAAGAAAACTTCAACGAATGTTATAATGCCGCTCACGATTTTAATTTAGCCGAAGATGTAACTGTAAAAATATTACACATTAATGCTTTAATTGAAGAAAAAGAAAGATCTCACAGACCAAAAGACAATTTAGATGCCGCGACATTAAAAAAATTATATAGATCATAAAATGGCAAACGAAATACTACAAGAACATATTAATAAAGAATACGAATGGGGTTTTATCACCGACATTGATACCGAAACCTTTGCACCCGGTCTCAACGAAAATGTAATTCGTGCGCTCAGCAAAAAAAAGAACGAGCCCGAGTGGATGCTTGAGTATCGCTTAAAAGCATTCAAAGCATGGCAAACTATGACAGAGCCTGATAACTGGGCGCATCTCTCTTATCCAAAAATAGATTTTCAAAATATTTCTTATTATTCGGCACCAAAGAAAAAATTAGAGTTGGCAAGTTTGGATGAAGTGGATCCCGAAATTTTAAAAACATTTGAAAAATTAGGAATTTCTTTAGAAGAACAAAAACGCTTAAGCGGCGTAAGATCAAACATAGCGGTTGACGCGGTGTTCGACAGCGTTTCGGTGAAAACAACTTTTAGAGAAACCCTTGCCGAAAAAGGAATTATTTTTTGTTCGTTCAGCGAAGCAGTACAAGAGCATCCTGAATTGATAAAAAAATACATGGGCATGGTTGTGCCTTATACCGATAATTTTTACGCAGCATTGAACAGCGCTGTTTTTACGGATGGTTCGTTCTGTTACATTCCAAAAGGCGTTCGTTGTCCGATGGAACTTTCAACTTATTTCAGAATCAACGCTTCAGGAACAGGTCAGTTTGAAAGAACTTTAATTGTTGCCGAAGAAGATTCTTACGTTTCGTATTTAGAAGGTTGCACAGCCCCTGCGCGCGATGAAAATCAATTGCACGCAGCCATTGTAGAAATCATAGCACACAAAAATGCAGAAGTAAAATACAG
>JANYBY010000146.1 GCA_025360565.1 Bacteroidota bacterium | reverse complement strand
CGTATAAATAATCAGTTTTATTATAATGCCTTTCATCAACTACGCGTTAATGGTTTTGTAAGTGGTAAAGAAGATTATTTATACGTACCATTTTTTCTTTAAAGGCCCAATGGTCGTTATTGTAGCCTTCCTTTTCTGTTTGATAAGAACCATCGAGCCAGGTTTTGGAAGTGAATTCGGGTTTTGTATCGCTTATTACCAATCCCGCTAAATTTGGTTTATTGTCCTTTTTGGTGAAAGAAATAAGCAGAGGCAGGGCAATCGCGATAAGCGCGATAACGCAATGGTATGAATATGTTTTATTTTTTACCGCCATTAAAACCTGAAATAAATAAAAGGGTTAAAATCCAATGCCGAAATATAACTGAGTGAAATGTAAAATAAGATCGTTCCTCCCAAAACTGCAAGCCACTTGCCTGAATCGGAGAATTTTTCGCCATACAATTTTTGCTGAAATAATTTTGTTTTGTTGGTGATAGTGAAAAAAGAAATAAGTAACGCCAACCCTGCCATAAATACAAAATCGTTGTTAACGGCGAACTTACTATCGAAGAAATTAAATGAGTACATTTTTTTGATGACCGTTAAGCCGAAATTTAAATTTTCGTTGCGGAATAAAACCCAACCGGTGATAACAATGATGAATGTAATTGGAATGGAAACAAATTTTCCCAGCTTTTTAAAAACATCGCCAAGAAATAATCTTTCTAAAACCAAAAACAAGCCGTGATAAGCGCCCCACAACACAAAATTCCAGCTTGCGCCGTGCCAAAAACCCGAAAGCAAAAACACAATAATTAAATTTCGGTATAATTTAGCGTTTGAGCCTTTGTTGCCGCCAAGCGGGATGTATAAATAATTTTTCATCCACGAGCCAAGGGTAATGTGCCAGCGGCGCCAGAACTCGGTAATAGAGCCGGAGATATAAGGGTTGTTAAAGTTTTCGGGAAATTTAAAGCCCATTATTTTTCCGAGACCAATGGCCATATCGCTGTAACCGCTGAAATCAAAATAGATCTGAAAGGTGTAAGCCAATGCGCCGATCCAAGCGGTAGCAGTATCAATTTGATCGGGGGCCAGTTTAAAAACAGCATCAGCTTGCATACCCAATGTATTCGCGATGATGGCTTTTTTTGCGAGGCCCAAACAAAAAATTAAAAATCCGCTTAATTTAATATCGGACGTATAGTTTTTTTCGCGATCGGTAATTTGGTCGGCAATATCGTTGTAACGCACAATTGGGCCGGCAATTAATTTTGGGAACAATAAAATATAGGTTTGATAATGCCAAAAGTTTTTTAAGGGTTTGTGAATGCCTCTGTAAACATCAATTACATAGGTTAAACTCTCGAAGGTGTAAAAAGAAATACCGATAGGTAAAACAACTTTTAGCCAGGAGATCTCGGTACCCAATAAGCCATTGATATTATCGATAAAAAAATTGCAATATTTAAAATAAAACAACAAGCCCAAATTTAAGAGCAATGAAACAACAAGGAATTTATTTTTAGCCGACTTTGTTTTTTGATTGGCCATTGTTTTAACCAAAAAGAAATCCAAAAAAGTGGTACCCAGGATCACAAAAATAAATTTTGGTCCGCCCCAGCTGTAAAAATAAATACTGGCAATTAAAATAACGGCATTTTTAAATTTATGCGGCGCCAAATGGTACAGTAAAATAAATACCGGCAAAAAATAAATTAAAAATGTAATACTGCTAAAGGTCATGTTGCAACAGGCTTACAAAAATAAGATTATTTGGGAGTTTAGTGTAACCTATTATAGGGGATTTTGGTAGTGAATCAGTTTGAATTTGGGCGCCTGCCGCTTTCGTTAACACCCCGAGAAGCGGCACCGGGCTGTCGCTACTCGCTTTTTGCCCCCTCCTGTATTTGCATCCATGGGCAAAAGAGCTCAGACAAACCGCTCCATCCCTGGCGCAGAAAACCGATTACACAGGCCCATATATTTCACACTAAGATAATTCAGGACTTTAGCGAAATTCTACAGATAACAAAAACGATAAACACGCTTTATTTCTCAACGATCATGATCTCTACCCTTCGGTTCATTTGTTCATCTTCGGGTGTATTTTCGGGAAAAATTTTTGGTCTTGAACGACCAAAACCCTCGTAAGAAAGTCGTTTTTTATCAATGCCGTTCTTCACTAAAAAATCGTATACTGCTCGTGCCCTGTTAAGCGAGAGTTTGGTTTCGTGTGTGTCGGCATCCATTCCGTCGTCTCTGCCAACCAAACAACAAATGTGTCCTTGTATTTCAATTTTAAGCGCTTTATTTTCCTGTAAGGTCTTCAATAGATCATCTAAAATGGGCAAGGCTTCTTTAACAACATAATGTCGGCCGGGCTCAAAGTTCAATCCTTCAAGTGAAAGGCTTTCTCCTTTTGCGAGGGTCTCAATGGTTTTGGTGGTTGTTTTAGGTGTTGTTAATACCGTTTTCTTTTCAGGCACTTTTTCGTTCTGTTGAACAATAATAAAGGGCTCTACAATAATATCCACGCGGCGCTGAAAGGCCTCGCCTTGTTTTGATTGATTATCTTTTGAGAATTTTTCGCCCATTCCTTTACAAACGAGGTCTTGCATTTGAGAAGGGGGAATTCTTTTTAATAAATGATCTTTTGCTGCATCGGCACGTTTTTGAGAAAGGCTTTGATTATATTCGGTTGAATGTAAAAAATCGGCATAACCGTAAATCTTCATATTAATAATGGTGCCGTTGAGTTTGGTTATTAACGAAT
>JANYBY010000014.1 GCA_025360565.1 Bacteroidota bacterium | reverse complement strand
TTGGCAATTCATCTTTACTTGCATTTTTCCATTTCATAATCAATACAAAATTAATTTATAAATGGATATAGTTTTTCATTAATTTAAATTATGCAACATTTTCAGGAAATTATGCAAGTAACGAGAAATCGCGCCAATTTTTTTGTAATTAAATGTTAATTACAAAAAAAAGGGTAACGGTTGACCCTCCATATTTGCCATTACGGCTCTAACTCTATACCGGAACCTCATTTCGATTCTTCTTTAGCTATTCAAATGGATGGATTAACGAAACGAAAGGCTTTGGTCTGTATTTTGAAATACCTTCGTGTCGTTAGTATTGCGCTCCTTTCCAATTAACCTATAATCTAATGAACGATGAAAAAATTAGCCGGGAAAATTGTTCTTGTTGTTCATCCTGGTTCCGATTTGTCACACCGGCCTAAAAGTTTAATCATCTGAGCAAATTAAAAAAACATGGGGCTTTACTATAAAACGATACAAACTACATTATCAAACTCAAGTAATAGGTTTATATTGCTAAATTTTTTTTTAGCTTGTTGTTCTTAATCGTTTTAACAATTAGAGGCTTACATATTTTAAACTGTTAATTGTCTCCAATTCCTTTAAGTATTGGTTCGATAAAGATACCCTTCGGTCAACGAAAAATCAAAACCCCTTGGTAATATTTAATTATCAAGGGGTTTTTCGTTCGAAATCACTTTCAGTAATTTTGATTGATAATTAACAGACAAGTTTTCAAGCAGTTGCTGTTCGAATCCTTTACCCGGATTGAGAGTTTTTCTTTTCTTCCTCTTTCTTTTTTAATTTTAAGAATACTTCATAATCCATCTCAGCCAAAGTGTATAAAAAATCTCGGATATCAAGAATATCCTGATCGGCATAAACTGAGCCATTTTTTTGAAGAATTTTTTTGCATTCTGTCAAACTCATTTTTTTAAGTTCACTTGACATTGACTCTACTTGTTGGATGATCTTTTTTTACTCTATTGTCACTTTGCCGTTATTAAATGATTGGTTGTCACAAAATAAAATGTAATTATATAAACCAATTGGCAGCCCAAATGTTTTTATTTCATTTGTCCCTTGAATTATTTTTTGTTCAAAAACTTTTTGGCCAGTAGAGTTTATTAAAATTATTTCTCCGTTTTGAATATCATTCCCAATTTGAATTTTGAATGAGCCTGAGTTTGGGTTGGGGAAAATCATAAATTTTTCACTACTTGATTGCAGAACATTCACGCCAGTTGGTTCTGGGTCCAAAGTACCAAGGCAGTCGGCAGTACTAAATGAAAGTTTAGCAACAAATGCATTTTCGCCGGGTCCGCCTGTTGTAACTAAGGTATTTGAGCCTACAATGAACGGATTAATTGCAAAATCACCAGTAATATATGCGTTACAATATTTATCTAAACATACTGCTTTCCAATCGTCTCCGCCACTTGCCAAGGTATTAGCGTATGTTAAATTTCCGTTCACATCATATTGAGCTAAAAATATTGGGTCATTATATATTACAGGTGGGTAAAGAGTATAATTGGAAAGAGTAACCGGAGCGCCCCACCCAGAGATATTATTTGCCAAAGTTCCAAGGACGATTACAGAATTTGAATTTGAACTTACGGACGATAAAGATCCGGTATGACTACCTCCTCCAACCGAATTTCTGACCCATAGTGCATTACCATTGGCATCATATTTTGCAAGAAATAAATTTCCACCACCTGTAATAGAATATGTTCCAAAAACAAGCGGAGAACTGTAATATTCCCCTGATATATAGGCATTGCCAATCCCATCAGTGCTTACAGAATAAGCTACATCCTTACCAGAACCGGAGGCACTTTTAGCCCAAATTACGTTACCATTGGGCGCATACTTTACAAGAAAAATGTTACAATTAGTGCCACCATTAGTCAATGTATACGTTCCGAAGGTTATTGTTGGGCCGACAAAACCGCCTGTAACAAATGTGTTGCCATTCGCCTCAGCGCTTACTTTGACACTACCGTATTGATCGTTGACCACGGAACCGGTTGGAGTTTTGGCCCAAAGAACATTGCCGTTAGGATCATATTTTACCAAAAACAGGTTATCACTTCCTGAACTTGTTAAAGTATATGTCCCAAAAACTATTGACGTTCCAAAAAAAGTTCCGGCAACGTAAACATTATTGCTTGTATCACAACTAACTGAAAAAGCATAATTGCCGGTTGTGTCAGTCGGACTTCTTGCCCAAAGAACATTACCGTTGGAATCGTATTTTACTAAAAACATATTAGTAGGACATGGGGTTGATAAAATATATGGTCCGAAAATAGCAACGTTTGCCGTAAAATAACCGGCTATAAATACATTACCATTAGCGTCGGAACTATTTGATACAGCCCAATTATTTACGCCAAATCCTGCTGTGGAAGAACTTTGGGCCCAAAGGACATTTCCATTCGGATTATACTTAATAAGAAATGTACAACCACTTCCACCGGCATTTAATGTATAGTTTCCGGCCACCATTTGATCAGAATACCATCCCGTTGTATAAACATTACCGCTCGGATCTAAGCATACAGAGGTTCCCTCGCCAAATCCAAAGCCGTTATTTATGCAACCTTTAGCCCATGACCAATTTTGCGCCTTAAATGGCATAGACAAAGTAACCAAAAAAGAAAAAATAAAAGCGGTCTTTAAGAATATTTTTCTCATATCGATAGTTTTAACAAAATTATTCGATCGATATTTTACCGCAGTGTATTTGTCGGTTGTCAAGAAATAAAATGCAATTGTATATACCTATCGAAAGCCCATTAGTTCTTAAATCATTTGCACCTTGCGTAATTTTTTGATAAAAAACTTTTTGACCAATTGAATTTATTAAAATTAGTTCACCATTTAGAATTTCATCATCGACTTGAAGTTTAAATGATCCGTTATTTGGATTTGGATAAACGGCTATTTTGAAGTCATAAGGAAAAATCTGATTAACTCCGGCACATACATCAACGGTTAAAATAAAAGTGAAAGTATTTGAACAGCCATTTAAAGCTACACCTGTTACTGAATAGGTTGTCGTAATGGTAGGACTAACAATAATAATTGAATTTGTTGCTCCGGTATTCCAAGAATAACTATTTGCGCCACTTGAAGTAAGACTTGTCGTTTCCCCAATACACATTGTTGTTAAGCTGGGAACAATGCTTATAGTTGGAATAGGATTTACTTGAATTGATATTGTTTTTGTAACCGGCAAGCATCCATTATTTACGCCTACAACTGTATAAGTCGTACTAATTGTTGGACTAACAATTAATGAAGCAGACAAGCTGCCGTTATTCCATGAATATGTATTCGCGCCGTTTACCGACAAAGTTGCGTTTTGGCCCAAGCAAACAATACTCGGGATAGAAACTGTGGATAAAGTTGGAGTTGAATTAACAACTATACTTATAGTCTTGGTAACAAAACAGCCATTTAAATTTGTTCCAATCACTGAATAAGTAGTTGTAACGGAAGGAGAAACGGAAACGCTTGATGTTATTGCTCCAGTGCTCCATGAATAATTATTTGCTCCCAGAGTTGTTAAGGTTACTGTTTGTCCAGCACATAATATACTGGATGAGGCAGTAGTGGTTAAAATAGGCGATGCGTTCACAGTAATTCCAATAGATTGAGTAGTCGGTAAACAACCATTATTAATTCCAATTACTGTATACGATGAACTAACACTTGGGCTGACAACAATTAAAGAAGAAGTGCTGCCGGTATTCCATGAATAAGTATTTGCTCCGTTAACTGTCAATGTGCTACTATGACCGGAACAAATTATACTGGGGTTAGAAGCAACGGAAATGGTTGGATTTATATTTACAATTATTCCAACTGTTTTTGTACTGCTACATCCATTTAAATTGGTTCCTGAAACCGAATAAGTTGTGGTAACAGTTGGAGACAAGGAGACACTTGATGTGTTAGGGCCATTACTCCATGTATAGGTATTCGCGCCACTTGCAGTTAAACTCGTTGAATTTCCAAGACAAATAGTTGTCACGCCACTAACTGCGAGTGCTGGTGCATTAGCCTGAATGGTTATTAAAGCCGAATAGGAGCAACCCGTTATTGTATTTGTCCCGGTCACTGTATATGTTGCGGTTGTTGTTACAGTAAACGGAACTCCATTTGTGACTCCTCCGCTCCAAGAATAAGAATTTGCTCCGCCACCCGTTAAAATTACAGTGCCCCCTACACAAACAGATGTTGATGTTGCGTTTGCGGTTACTATAGGCCCATTGTTTAACAATACGCTAAAATATGTTGTAACACAATTCGTTATTGCAAGATCTTTTTTTCCATCTCCATTCAAATCAGGACTAATAACTCTTGACGGGCCAGTCCCTATTGAATATGTTGCGGCTGGGATGAAGGACCCTAATCCATTTCCTAATAATACTTTAACACTATTAGAGCCATACAGGGCAACTGCCATGTCAATTTTACCGTCTCCATTAAAATCTGCGCTTGAAATGGAAAAAGGCTGCGCGCCAACAGTAAAAGTCACTGCGGGTGCGAAAGTTCCAGTTCCACTGCCCATTAAAACTGATACGCTCGCGGAACTGTAATTTGCAACCGCTAAATCAATACTGCCGTCACCGTTAAAATCGGCGGATTCTACAAAGTAAGGTGCTAACCAAACCGGGTAGTTAACCGCAGGAGCAAAGCTTCCTAAGCCATTTCCCAATAATACGGATATATTATTGGCGCCATAGTTTGCGGTAACCAAATCCATTTTACCATCATTATTAAAATCCGAATTATTAATTGATATTGGACATAAAGCAACAGAAAAATTGGAGGCAGGGCCAAAGTTTCCAAGCCCGTTCCCAAGGTACAATGAAACTACGTTTACGCTATAAACCTCAATTGCAACAGCTAAATCTTTTTTGCCGTCGCCATTAAAATCGCTGCTGACAAGAGACTGCGGATTATTTGCCGTTGTAAAATTTACTGATGTTGAAAAGCTGCCTAATCCGTTTCCCATCAAAACAGTAATGGAATTATCAAATAAATTGGTATTTGAAACTGCTAAATCAAGTTTTCCATCCCCATTAAAATCTGTACTCACAATTCCAGTTGGATTCATTCCTACTGGAAAGTTACTTGGTGAACCGAAACTTCCGAGACCATTGCCAAATAATACTGATATATCGCCGCCACCAAAATTTGTCGTTACCAAATCTAATTTACCATCACTATTAAAATCCCCGCTCGCAATTGAATATGGATTTAACGATGCCCCATAACTGTTAGGCCCGGTAAAACATAATTGAGCATTTGTAATTTGAGAGAAAAAGAGAATAAAAAATAATGAAAGAAATTTACTCCCTTTTTTTAGTAATAGTTTTTGCATTTTATTCAATTTTAAATAAAGATAATTAAATTAAGCATAAAATAATACGTTATTTAATATTTGGTTGTTTTGGAACTATAAGTGGTACTTATCCGGTCTTAGTGCAAAACGCAATGGTTATAAGTGATAATTCTGGCAAGAAATTAAAATCTCATAAGACAAATGAGTCCTTTTTATCCAATGACTCTTTAAGGAGGTGATGGCACAAGTCCCAAATCCGAGCCAAATCCCTTGTATCTTCAAGCAATTCGTTCGAAATTTGTATGGGCGGGGCAACAACAAAACCCCTTCCGCGCAGCTGAAGGGGTTTTTTGTTTTGTGACGAGCATCAAGCTTCACTTGAATGCCGGGAATCAAAACAAAAAACCATTTTTCGCGCAGCGAAAAAAAGGTTTTGTTGAGCATTAACTCCTCCGGTAGCGGCGAACGAAGTGAGCCAATCCATTGTTAAAGGAAAGACAGGCTTTCGTGACGAAAAGAAAACAAAAAACCATTTTTTGCAAGGCAAAAAAGGTTTTGTTAAGCATTTTACCGTGTAGCGAAACGATAAAAGAGTTTCTGCTTCATGGTAACTCTTTCCGTTCGGCGAACTCAGAGCATCGACCCATCATTACAAAATAAAAAACTGAAACATAATAAGGCCTTTAGTTCTTATAAATAATCAAGCACAAAATTTTCTTCAGCTACAGCACTTTTCTTTTTATCGATGATACGCTGCGAATTGTTCATGTTTTTAAACGTGTTGGGTAAAAATATGTCGAAGGACGTACCTATTCCCTCTTCACTTTTTACTTTAATTGCCCCTGACAGTTTTTCAAGAACATTTTGTACTATATAAAGCCCAAGTCCGGTACCTTTAATTGAATCGTTGGCCCTGAAAAACATATCAAAGATGTTATTTTGAAATTCTTGTTTTATTCCAATTCCATTATCTGATACAGTTATTTTAATAAGCTTATCGTTGGTTTCAGTGAACAAAATCTTTACATAAGAAGAAACCGCCCCTTTGTTCATGTATTTAATACTGTTCTCGATCAAGTTTCGCAATATTATTTTCAAAAATCTTTCATCTGAATAAAATCTATTGTTAATTGTGACTTCAGTTTTAAAAATAATTTTTCCAAAATTCGGCATAGAATTAAAACCTTGAATACACCTTTTAGTTATTTCAAACGCGTCAATTTCTTTAATTTGCAAATTATCTTGTTTAATGTCTGAAACCATCGCTAATTCTTCAACAATATCATTAAAATTATCTGTTACAGTATTTATTTTGGTGAGGATCTCTAATGTTTTTTTATCCGAGATCTGTGACATTGCATAATTTACCGCTCCTTTTATAGAAGTGAATGGCCCCCTGAGATCGTGCGATGCCCTATAAATGAACATTTTTAATTCTTTATTCTGGCTTTTAAGTGTTTTCATTTGATTTTCTATATGTTGTTCAAGTACGGTAAAGTGATTTGTAAGTATGTCAATTTCATAATCCGATTCTTTTAATGATGTGGCAGTTCTTTTGGTAAAGTCACTTTCAATAAATTCGGTTATTCTTTCTTTAAGAAAAGAAATTGAATAGGTGATGCGAGCCGAGATCCAAAACGAACCGATTATGCCGGCAACAACAAGTAAAATCCATACCAAAATAAAATATTTTTTTACATCACTTAACTTTTCCTGGCCTTTTTCAAGTGAAGAAGAATAAATAGTGGTAAGTAAATGGTCAATTTTGTTTACCTGCATATCGATCACTTTTTTTAAACCTTCTTGTTTTTTAAGGCCGATGGATTTATCTAAGTAAACAAGGCTGTCAAAATTTGATTCATAACCATCAATTAAACTAATGTAATATTGCTTGGCACTAACTGACAATTTATTCTTTTTTACAATTTGTTTTAATTCTGATGCCTTTTTATGTAATTCAACCTGATAGGTCAGGTCTTGCCTGATAATAAAATCTTTTTCATGTTTTCTTAAAGTAAGTATCTCAACTTTTCCAATTTCATGGCTTATTTCTTCTAATTTGTGGGCAAAGTATCTCATCTTTCCTTCAAAACCATTGTCTTTAAACCCTCTTAAATTGATTTTTGTAATTATTTCATCAATAGTTTTGTTATAAAGGTTAAACTCATTTAATAATTCATTATAACTCTTTTCAAGCCCGAATCTTTTTTTCTGCTGCATAATATTGAGTTCAGCGATCAAATTATAAAATTTACTGCAGGATAGATAGTGTTCGTTTAAATAGTAACTTTCGCCGGTTTGAAAATATCTGCTGTTAATTGTTTCGTTTGAAAAAAAATCGCGGGTTACTTTAACGTCTTTTAAGAGAAAATTATGCGAAAGGTCAATGCCTTTGTTAATATTCCAAATATCATTTTCATAATCCTGTATAAAATTAAAAGAAATAATAAAAGCTGTAATACTTAGAAACCCCGAAAAAAGAAAGATAATAAGGAGCCTTGTTTTTATTGTGTCGTTTTTCATTTTTACTGCTTTTTTGTTAGGCAAAAAATCGCTTTTTTAATTGTCGCCGGTACTTTTTTAATGGCGGTAAATTACAAAGATTTGATTCGAGGTAATTGCAAAACAAATGTCTTGGTTTTGAAACAAGGCAACCTGCGAAGTTTATTAAATGATAGGAACCTAAATGTTAAGTTAAATTTTTAAAATTTAGACAATCAAAAAAAAAGAAATGAATATTGATTCATAATCATAAAAATTGCAACACTTAACTATTAAAAATGCTAATTCGACAAAATTAACACAAGCTTAACTTGTTTAAAGATAAAATATTCTTTAGCCCAATTAAT
>JANYBY010000004.1 GCA_025360565.1 Bacteroidota bacterium | reverse complement strand
GCCTTTTTCCTTCAAAGCCTTATACTGACTGCGTTTCAGCTGACCATAAGGCGGCCTGAATAAATTATTTTGCACCAGTTTTTTACATTCTTCCGCCTCATTTAAGTAATCTTTTACCGTACTTTTAAAACCTTTAATATGATGCATAGTATGGTTGGCCACAAGGTGGTTTTCGAGCCTAATTCGGTCGAAAATGCGTGAATTTTGTAAAATATTGGCTCCGACGCAAAAAAAAGTGGCTTTGGCATCGTATTTCTTTAATTCGTCTAAAACCCATTCGGTTAAAGTTGGAATGGGCCCATCATCGAATGTAAGATAAATGATTTTTTCGGTGGTATTAATTTTCCAAAATGCTTTTGGGTAAATTTTTCTCAAAAATGACTTGGGCTGTATGAGAAGAAAATTCTTCAATCTGATTTGGAATTAAGCCGAATTTTTCAAGCTAATTACCCCTCAAAAAAAAGAGTAATTAACTTGAAAAATTTAATTGGTTATGGCGTTTGCGGTTCCGATTGCGGATTTAATTCCTCGGGCGGAATTATTTTGCTCAAGCGGTTCACAAACTCTTTGCTTATATCTTCTTGTTTAAACTGTTGCGTTAAACCTGCCAAACGTTTTAATATTTCTTTTGCCTGATTTACTTCTCTGCCAAAGGCAATGCGGTGAGTTCCTTTTTGTGCATTGTAAATTTTAAGATCGCCCTCAAAAATATCGAACAATTTTTTAGCGAGTTCGTTCGCGGTTTTATTTTCGTTTATTTGATAATAAGCCGCACAAATTGTAAAAATAGTAGCGTCGTATGGAATATTTTCATCGGGCATTACCTGTAAACATTTATCCAAAATGGTTTTGGCTTTTTTGTTTTTGCCTTCATTAATTAAAGCGCCGGCAAGCACACCCATTTGCATCCTTAGATTACCAACCATGCGCACGCAGTTCTCATCCAAGTTAACGCCTTTTTTATCCATGCCACCCCAAAAGAATTTATTCATCACATTATCGTACATCACTTCGGTATTTACCCTGCCGCCTTGCGATTCTTCATAATCTGTTTGTTTTATCGGCACAAAACGGTAGGCTAAACCTTCAAGTTGAAAGTATTTTTTTAATCCCACATACGCTTCATCGCCGGTTGTAACTGCGAAGTAGATAGGGCGTTTCCAATCGTTATGCGCTATAAGATCAAGCACCATAAGATCATTTTTAACAATGTAACCTCTGTTGCCAATATCCCACGAAATACGTTTTGTTAAACGGCCTGTGTCTTTAACACTTATTACTTTGTTGCGCATTACCCTCATGCTATCCACGTTCACATAAAAATTACGGGTTGGTAAAACATCCATCTGTTCTCCGTTTCCGTCAAATTTTTTAGCGGGATCATCGCTTGTAACATAATCCAACACATCTTTTAATGGCATTGGTTTAGAGCCGGTTTCCCCTGTGTAATAAGCAACTTCTAATTTTGAAGCTTCTAATTTATCTTCGGGAATTGTGAAAGGAACAGGTGGGCTTAAATAAGCAGCTCGGCGCATTTGTTTAATGTACCAATCGGTTTGCAATAAACTTAAATTACATACACGCACGTCTGTTCGTATACCTTCTACTTCTTGAGCGTACCAGAGGGGGAAGGTATCGTTATCGCCGTTGGTAAATAAAATAGCGTTGGGCGCACAGCTTTGTAAATAATTTATAGATACATCGCGTGATAAAGTTCTTAACGAGCGATCATGATCGTTCCATCCTTCGCTTGCCATAATGCCGGGTACAGCAAGGCTTAAAGCCGTTGACCCAATTGCCGCGCCAATGGTGGCAGATTTTTTACTGAGCAAATCGTAAATAAAGAGCACGCCGAAGCCTATCCAAATTGCAAAGGCGTAATAACTTCCTACGTAAGCGTAATCACGTTCGCGCGGCTGATATGGTGTTTGATTTAAGTAAACCACAATAGCAACACCGGTGAGTAAAAAGAAGCACATCACAACCCATGCGTCGAATTTATTTCGGCGGAAATGGAACCATAAACCCAATAAACCTAATAAGAAAGGAAGCGCGTAAAAATGATTGGTGGCAAAATTATGTTTATCGCGATAAATTACCTGTGAGGTATCGCTGTCTAATTTCATATCGTCAAATCCCTTAATACCGGTAACCCAATTCCCTTCCATGGTATTGCTCATCATGCCCTGCACATCATTTTGCCTCCCAACAAAATTCCACATAAAATATCGCCAGTACATAAAGTTAAACTGGTAACTGAAGAAATAATTTAAGTTGGCGCTCATAGTTGGAATTTCGGCCGTGGTAGTTTCTCCTCTGCGATCCTCAACCACTTTGCTTTTGTGGTTTTGCGCCACGTTGCCCCAATATTTGTATGCGGCTTCGTGGTGCGACTGTGAGCTATACATCCGTGGAAAAATTGTACAAAAAGCGGGATCGTATTTTGGAATTGAATTTTTTCGCGAATCGATCACCTTGTATTTTTTATTTGGCTTGTCTTTGCCATAAATAGGATCGCCACTGCCAAACTCACTGTGCGGAAGGGTAGGGGCGTTATAATATTGCCCGTACAACAATGGTGATTCGCCATATTGTTCGCGTAACAAATAAGATAACATGTTGGTTGCATTCTCCGGATCATTCTCATCCATTGGCGGATTTGCCTGTGAACGAATAGCGAGGATAAAAAATGTAGAGTAACCAATTAACAGAACCGCAAAACTTATAAAGATGGCGTTAAGGGTAACGGTTTTGGTTTTAAATTTATGAATGGCATAGATCATACCCGAAAGCATAAGTAAACGTGTAAACATGCCGCTGCCGCTTGGCGCCGCTATTACAGCGAAAGCCGATAGGGTGATGGCTGAGTACAACCCGATCTTATAATGCTTTTCCTGTTTGTTGACCGTGTATAAAATAAACGCAGTAATGGAAACCAGCAATAACAAAAGAAAAAATACAGTTCCGAAATTATAACCCAAATGCATTTTGTTGGTGAAAAAAACCTCGTAATCGGTTAAGAACTTTACAATTTTAGGAATGATGAGATTTTGGATCAGGCCCAAAACTAAAACGGACGAAATACCTGCAATGAAAAAACCTTTCCAGCTGAATTTGTATTTTTTAAAATAAATAACAAAACCAATGGCGGGAATAACGAGTAAATTTAATAAATGGACACCGATGGAAAGCCCTACCAGATAACTGATCAATACGAGCCAACGCAATGCTCCGGTAGGATTAGTGTTATCTTCATCGTCCCACTTTAAAATGCACCAGAAAACAATGGCTGTAAAAAAGGAGGACATGGCATAAACTTCGCCCTCAACGGCGCTAAACCAGAAGGAATCTGAAAAAGTATAGGCTAAACCTCCAACAATACCGGCTCCAAGCACAGCGTATTGCTGACCTTGGGAAAGATCGGCCACTTTTTTACCAAGTGATTTGATGCCGAGTCGGGTAATGGTCCAAAATAAAAATAAGATGGTGAATGAGCTGCTGAGTGCGCTTAAAATATTAACCATCATGGCGGCTCTTGAAGGATCGTCGCCGCCTAAAAGGGCAAAGAACCGCCCTAATATGAGGAAAAACGGGGCTCCCGGGGGGTGACCCACTTCTAATTTGTAGGCACAGGCAATGTATTCGCCGCAATCCCAAAAGCTGGCGGTAGGTTCAATGGTACAGCAATATGTAACGGTAGCAATAGCCCAAACTATCCAGCCTATAATATTGTTTAGATTAGTAAATTGTTTGTTCATCATAGTAATTAATGCTTGCGAAGTTAGTATTTTATGCGGTTTAATAACCAACGATTTATAGAGCCCGTTAAAATTTATATAATAACTTGGTTATGCTTCTTTTTGGCTGCAACTTTGTTAAATTTTTCGCCATAAATATTCAATTATGCCTGCAAAATTTGCCTCGTTTCGCTCAAAAATAAGCTATCACCAATGTTATAATATAAATCTAAACGCACTCTTTCAAATTTTATTTGTGAGAAATAAAAAAATAGTATCTTTGCACACTGTTTTTTAAGCTCTTTTAACATTCGGACATCTCAAAAACGCGGATCTCTGCGTTGGACTTCAAAATTTAATCCCGATAGCTATCGGGACATTTACGGGGGTAAACTCCGGTTTAAATTTTTTGTCCGCCTTGATCTCCATGTTTTTGAGATGTCCGTTTAGGATGTTTGTTTTAACAGAATGCCCGATCGTCTAATGGCAGGACTTCGGTTTTTGGTACCGACTATGTTGGTTCGAATCCAGCTCGGGCAACTGCTAAAAAGCCCCTTGAAAAATGTTTCAAGGGGCTTTTATTTTTAGATCAAGACGAAACTAATCTAGTTTCGCACGTTTAATTCTTAATCATTAAGTATTATTATAAATTTAATGGACTCGTAAAAGCGATATTTGTGCCTTGAATAAACAAACCCCCTAAATTTTCATTAAGGGGGTTTGTTTGATTAAAATAAAGGTGAAGTCTAGTTCTTGATCAATCGTTTTGTTGTCTTCGCTCCATTACTTTGGAGATGTAACATGTATATTCCAGGTGTTAGATCGGACATATTAATAATTTTCTCCTGTTGCATATCGCGAAGGTCGATCGTATTGATTAGTCTTCCGTATACATCGTAAATAGCTAACTGATCCAATTTGACGTTGTTAGAATTTTTGATGGTCACATTATTCTGAGCCGGGTTTGGATACATAGTGATTCCATTTTCAAGGCTCAGATCAGCAAGACCTAAAGTAGAGTTAACATTAAAACTATTGCCATCTAATGTAACAGCGCTTTGTGCCAAAGCTCTACCGTCAAAAGCTGCTCCTGTTTGTATATTTATCATGGTTTGACATAATATGATTCCTCTGAAGCTAGATGTTGTTCCAAGAATCGCCTGGCCGGCCACCTGCCAGAATATGTTGGATGACTTTGCACCTCCACTTAGAGTAATAGTGGCTCCGTTAGCTAAAGTTAGATTCTGCGCGATCTCGAAGATAAAGACATCAGTTGGGCTGCCTGAAATAGTAAAACCTCCGGCAGATACCAGAACTCCTGTACTCCATTTATAAACTCCAGTAGTTAATGTCTTTCCGGTAAGATCCCCAGTGTACAATTCAGTAAAATCCGGTGCTCGTCCGGCTGCGTTGGTGTATGCAGTTTGCATATCACTTACAGCAGCAGTCATTTTTGCCGGAGTTGGAGCCGTATAGTTTGCCGCATATACTTTTCCGGTAACTAAAGATGAAGTTGAAAATTCATTTGAGGGATCTGCCACTAAACCAAATCCTGTTATGGAAGTAGCGTTATTAGGACTAACCCCAATATCTCCAACAATTGAAGTGGCTCCTGTATTTGAAATTCCTGTTTTTGCTAGAATAACAAAATTACCAGAAGTTCCAAGATTCACTGTGGCTGGCGAAGTTTGAGATAAAACGCTACCGGGTATTATTAAAGCAATCAACGGAACTATTCCGAGAAAGCACTTCATGTTGTTAAAGGTTTTTTTTGTTGAACTTTGTGTAGATGTTTTTTTCATAATTTAGATTTAGACTCAAAATTACAACTACTTGATATGAATAAATTATACTATTATGTCATTAACATACATAATTCACACATTCTCAATTCGGAATGTTTGGAATATTCAAGAATTTTGAGGTATTTTAATTTCACTCCAATAAATTACTTCTCCATCACCTATCCAAAAGCAAC
>JANYBY010000397.1 GCA_025360565.1 Bacteroidota bacterium | reverse complement strand
GCTACAAAAGTTCCTGTAATCAAGATCCAATTCAAGGTATCAACAATAATATTTCCATTTTGATTTTGTACTTGAGGAGTTATATAAGTTAGGGGAATACCTGTTTTTGTAATTGTATCCAAACTATTATCTCCAAAAAAGGCACCTATTGCATCAATGCCATAGCTTGTGGGATTGCTAATGTTTACATAAAATTTAACGCAATATGTTTTACCTGCTTGCAAATTAGCTTTTAATCTGTTTCTAAAATATTGTCTATTCCCTGTAGGAGAACATTGAGGCGGCTGACATAAAAACGTTGCTAAACCGAAACCTTGACCAGTCCGAGGCAATTGATAGTTTCCACCGAATAAAGGCACGTTCGGATAGCAGGTATTATAATACGAAGGGCTTCCATTGGATAAAATGGAATCAATATTGCGCCAATTGTTTGCAACCGAAATAAATGGAACAGTACAAGGATAATGTTGTTCAAAACCCCCGTTACCAACATAATTTGCAATCGTTTGTGTTTTGACACAGAAATAAAATAAAAAGGCAAAAATGGTAAGTAAGGGCTTTTTGTTTTTTTTAAAAACCAAATTCAGCTCAATATTTTGAAATAACCAGTTTTTTAACTGTTTTGTTTCCGTTTTCATTACTTAAATTTACAAAATAAATTCCATTTAATAAATTAAGTTTGATCTTGGCAACATTGTTACTTGTGCTGATCTTATTAATGTATAGGAGTTTACCTTGTGATGGAAGTTTCGGACAAACCGACCCCTCTTTTTAGCTTCATCGTCACGAAGTGAATATGCGAAAATGAATTTTACTACATGACGGGAGAGACTCAACAAAAAAGTCTTTCAGAAAACAGAAAGGCTTTTTTTATTCTAAAATATTATCGGTAATTAAAATACAATAAATATTTATTCCTTCACCAACTTTAAAACCGAGAAGGAATTAGCTCGATCTATTTTTACAAAATAAATTCCGTTTTGTAGTTCGGTTAGATCAATTTCAGTTTTATCGTTCGTAATTTTTTGCTTATAGATCAATGAGCCCAACGAATTATACAATTGCAGATCCGCTTCCAATTTACCCAATGTAACTAGTGTAACCTTTGTGTTAAACGGATTCGGATAAATAGTTATATCCGTATTCGAATTTGTCAATTCATGGATCCCAATATCGTTACAATCTTTAACCGATTGTGTAAGCATAATATTATTAGCGCAGCCAATTCCGTTAGAGCCGCTGGCAGTGTATGTTGTTGTTACCGTTGGCGCAACCACAGCTGCTGTACCGGTAATTGCTCCGGGTGTCCATGTACAATTTGTTACACCCGACGCGTAAAGAGTAGCGGTTTGGCCAATACACAGCAAAGCAATACTTGTTGAAGCGCTGAACACAGGCAATGGCGTAACCGTTACACCTATTATTGTTCTTGCAGGATTTACCGTGCAGGTTGTAACCTCCGCATAAAACGTGTAAGTGCCAAGGCCTAATGTTGGTGTAATAAAAGTTGTGCCTGTACCTAAAACCGTTGTGCCCGAAGGTGAACTAAACCAATTAATAGTGCCCGAACCTGAAGCGCTTAATGAAGCGGAAGTACCGCTGCAAATATTTTGATTGGCCGGTAAAGTAATATTTGTTGGTGATGAAGGCGTAGGACATTGGATCATTTTCTGTACAAAAATATCGTTGCCTCCTAAACTGGTTAAAGAAAAAGTGCCAACTCCGGGATCAAAATCCGCAGAGCCATTATAAAAACCTGTTGTGTAAACATTATCCAAAGCATCAACTGCAATAGCTTCAGAAATATCGTTAATGGAACCTCCTAATTGTTTTGCCCACATAAAATTTCCGGCAGGATCAAGTTTGCTTATAAAAGCATCATCACTGCCCGCCGATGTAAGATTAACTACTGCAACACCCGGATCAAAATCGCCGGTACCGTTAAAAGACCCACTTGTGTAAACATTGCCGGTAACATCTAAAGCTATTGAATAACCGTTATCATCGCTACTCCCACCCAATTGTTTTGCCCAAACAAAAGCGCCAGCTGAATTAAGTTTACAAACGAATGCATCACCGGTAACACCCCCGGGTGCACTCAGCGTAAAGGTACCCGGGCCCGGATCAAAATCACAAATGTTTTGAAAAGTACCCGTGGTATAAATATTTCCTGTCGCGTCAAGCGCAATACCTGTGCCATAATCAAGATAAGTGCCGCCAATCATTTTTGCCCACACCAAAGCGCCTGAGGAATTTAATTTCCAAACAAAAAGATCGAGGCTGCCAGCAGGTATAAGCGGAAAAACTCCGGGACCCGGATCAAAATCACCGGAACCCGAAAAATAACCGGTTGTAAAAACATTTCCTGTAGCATCAACCGCAATTGCGTTGCCAACTCCGGTATTTGAAGTTTCAAGTTGTTTAGCCCAAACAAATGCACCTGAAGAACTTAATTTACTTACAAAGCAATCTGCATTGCCTGTGGGATTTAAAATAAAGGTTCCAAAACCCGGATCATAATCTCCACCACCTTGAAAAGTTCCTGTTGTATAAACATTGCCTGACCCATCCACCGCAATAGCATGACTTATATCTTCGGAAGGGCCACCTAATTGCCTTGCCCAAATAAAAGCACTCGATGAATTTAACTTACAAACAAAAACATCGTTGCCCCCAAATGAATTAAGAGAATAAGTACCAACACCCGGGTCAAAATCGGCCATGCCAATAAATGTTCCGGTAATATATACATTACCCGCGGCATCGGTTGTAATACCATTACCGGATCCCGCACCTGCACCGCCCAATTTTACTGCCCAAACAAAAGCACCGGCCGCGTCTAATTTACTTACAAAAATATCTCCTGTTGCAAATGAAGCCAGCGTATAAGTTCCGGCACCGGGATCAAAATCTACTGTACCGGAAAATGAACCGGTAGTATAAACATTACCCGAACCATCTACTGCTATTGAATAAGCAACATCGTTATTGCTTGCCGCACCAAAACTTTTAGCCCATTGAAATGTTGGAAGAACCTGCGCGAAAGATAAAACGGTGGAAAAAATACAGATAATGACCGATAATCTTTTTTTCATACTATGGCTTATAGATTCCTTAAAGTTCATTACAATAGATAAAGATACAAAAAAATATCCTAAATTCTACACCTATTTACCGGTTTATCGACAATTCGTTTCTCACTTCTTTTCATCCTTTTCAGGGCGATACGGTCAGTTCTAATTTAAAAATTACTTTATCTTTGGTAATAAACACCTCAAAATGAATTCTTTTTTAAAATATATTTCCCCTGTAATGATCTTTTATTCTTGCATGAGTGATTCCAACTCGATAAACGATAAAGTAGATACTCCTAATGCCCTGCATAGCTTATACTGGTTGCCAGGCAGCTGGAAATCGGTTACCAACGAGGGCACCACTTTTGAAATATGGAAAAAAGAAAACGACACTTTATTTTCGGGAAAAAGTTTTTTAATAAAAGACGTGGATACACTTTTTTTGGAAAAATTAGAACTCAGTCAAAAAGGCAATGAGTTGCTTTACATTGCTACCGTTAAAGGACAAAATAACGATCGACCGGTTGCCTTTAAATTTACAGGAATTACTAAGGGCGAATTTAATTTTGTGAATAATGCCCATGATTTTCCATCACATATAATTTATAAAAACCCGCAGCCCGATTTTTTATGTGTACGTATTGAGGGGAAGAAAAACGGAAAAAATTTAAAAGAGGACTTTAATTTTTTAAGGATGGTGAAATAGGGGGCTGATCAGCGCTCTTTGATCAGTTTTTTTGTGATGACCATTTTATCATTACTTATTTTCACAAAATAGATTCCTTCATTTAATTCTTTTAAGGATAAAACATTATGCACTTCGCTTATTTGTTTTTCTAAAATTATTTTCCCAAGTATATCGCTGAGTAATACTTTTAAGCTCTGTTCCGAAAAATTATTAATGTTTATTTCCTCGCTTACCTGTACTGGAAAAATTTGCACCAAATGTTCTAGCTCCTTCTGCTCCATAACCGAAACAGGCTGTTGATTTATTACGCCCACCGCATCCAGATCAAATCCCGAAGAAGGAAAGGGTGTTGACCAAAGATCGTTAATGATATTGTTATTTTTATCGTACCTCGCATATTGTGGTTGAATACATCCTACCACATCAATTATTTTTACATGTGTAACAGCTGTGATATCCAGATTTGGCGAACCTTGCAGCTCAAGCAGATCAAAGGGCGTGCCGTAATTGGCAATGTATTTGCCCGCCAAATTATTTAATTTTGTTGGGTCGGCATTGGTATCAAACGGGCCTATTTGCACCGTGTTTTGCTGATTGCTCACCGCCGGAAAACGCGTAAAATTTATTCCGTCGCTACTCACTTCAACAAATGCCAATTCTAAAAATCCGGAGTTGAACGAATTTTCAAATACGCAAAAATCTGGGCCATTACCATTTTTTATTGGCGATTGAAAAGTAAGAATGGCATTTCCGCCATCGCCCAAACTTAACACATTAACACCGTCGGCAATACCAATTGCCTTGCTGCTGTCGCCCACTGTTGCCAAACCCGAAGAAAGATTTGAAATATCCTGCAAACCTCTTACAACTTTACAGCCCGTGGCCCAATTCACAATAATGGAACTGTCTTTTTTAATAGCGCTGGTGCCGGGCTGTCCGGCGGCCGGCGCAAATTGTGCTTTTGCCAAAACAGGGAAAAGAATGAATAAAAAAAATCGCCTCATTGTTAATACTAAAGCGATACTATTCAATTTACAAAATGAATTTTTTGCAAATGCTCTGCTCCGGTATCGCGAGAACAGATATTTTTTATTAAGAAAAGTGTCCGGCTTTACGGTTGCGCGACAGCTCTTGATTTTTTCAAGATTCCTTTTTTAGCTTTTACTTTTTTTTAAAATTAAAAGCATCTTAATAAATACAAATATAAAAAATTACTCGAAAGATTGTTCGAGTGCCAACATCTTTATGGCAGTAATCGCGGCTTCGTCTCCCTTATTGCCGTGTTTGCCTCCAGCCCTATCTATTGCCTGTTGTTGATCGTTGGTAGTTAATACACCAAAAATAAAGGGCATGCTGAATTCAATATTTAACTCGGTAATACCGTTCGCTACAGCACTGCAAATAAAATCAAAATGTTTTGTTTCACCCTGGATCACACAGCCGATACAAATTACAGCGTCAACCTCTGTAGCTTCAGCCATCCATTGTGCCCCAAGGGTTAATTCAAAACTTCCGGGAACAGATCTTACAATAATATTATCATCGGTAACACCATGCGCTTTAAGTGTTTTAATTGCACCATCCCGCATAGCCACGGTTATTTCTGTGTTCCATTCAGCCCATACAATTCCAAAAATAAATTGCGAAACATCCGGAACACTACTGCCCTTAACCACGGATAAATTGTTTTTTACGCTACTCATTTTGTATCGAAAAAAAAATCCTGCCGAAGCAGGACTTTTATTAAAAAAAATTATTATTTATAAATTGCCCATTGCTTTTACTTTGGCAATGTCTCTTTCAATTTCTTTACCCACGCTACTTTCGCCATACTCCTTTTTAATTCTCTCATACATACTTAAAGCTTCGGCATAATTTGCTTTTTGTTCGTAAGCAAAACCCGCTTTTTTCAAGAATAACGGAGTAGTAAAGGTATTGTTATTATTTTCGGCCGCTTTTAAATAATATTTAACGGCTTCATCCAGTTTATTTAATTCCATATAACAATCGCCAATTGCGCCAATTGCAATAGGGGCAATAATTGCGTCGTTTCCGTCAAATTTTTGTAAACGTTCAATGGCCTGTTCAAATTTACCGGTTCTTAATAAACAAATACCCGCATAATAATTAGCCAAAGAACCTGTTTTAGTTAAGCTATACTCATCGGCAACGGCTTCAAAACCCATCATTTGTTTTTGACCTTCAGAGGTCATTATCATAGCACCGCCATTTAACGCAACCCTAAAGCTATCACTTTCAAAAGCGGTTTGTGCCCAATACATTTCATTGGTAGCTTCTTTTTCTTTATCAGGTAAATAATAAAATTTGTAGAAACAAAAAACCGCCACAAGAGCTAAAAAACCTCCGCCCACGTAGTTTACCATTGTTTTATTCTTTTCATAAAACAATTGTATCCCTTGTAAATTAGGATCAATCACCCTCGGCTTGGTTTCTTCAACTGTTTCTTCAACATTTTGATCAACCTCGTTGTTATCCACCTTTGCTTCTTCTTTTAAATCAGACATTTGTACTTAAAATTAGTCTGCGAAGATACTATTTTTTTGGTAAAATCCGAATTTTTTTAAAATACCCTAAATACAGGCAAAATTCTCTTAATTTTGCTCAAAATCCATGTATTTAAAGCAATTATCCCTTATTAATTTCAAAAATTACGCTTCATTTGAGGCTAAATTTTCCGAAAAAATTAATTGTTTTGTGGGAAATAATGGCATGGGCAAAACTAATCTGCTCGATGCTATTTATTACCTCTCGTTTTGCAAAAGTTTTTTTAATTCTATTGATACCCTGAAGTACAAAAAAACCTTCGTTGTGTTTTATATTCTGGCTATCAATAG
>JANYBY010000377.1 GCA_025360565.1 Bacteroidota bacterium | reverse complement strand
GTGTAAACCCATCATGGCAAAACAATTTTGCGGAAATTCTTTTTCCAGTGCTAACATTCCATCAATGGAAGAAGCCTCGATATTGGGCATGTAAAATTTTTTTACACCGTTTGCAATGGCTTTATTAATTAAAACCGTTCTATCAGAATTAAATTCTTCGGCGTATAAATGGGTGTGGGTATCAACAAACATTAGGAGAGCAAAATTAGACTTTAAATTTCAATTTATTTAAATATCTGTGATAATAAATTTGTAGAATGAATAGATCTTTAAAAATCGTTTTTGTATTATTTTGTTCAATATCCATTTCATCCTGTAAGAAAAAATACCCCAACGGCCCCTATTTTAATTTTCACAGTAAAAATAACCACTTAATGGTTAGCTGACATTCAGTTTTCAGACATGGTGTTATGAAGTTCAATCCAACGGAACTATAATTTCAGGAAAGAATGCATCTACAAAAGAATTCAGGATCTTAAAACTTACGTCTGACTATCTTTGGTTATAGGAAATAACTTCGCTCTCTCCTTCAATAGAACTTCACTTTAAATCTCTTTACACGAATTAAAAATTTAATTTAAAGAGTCGAGTGTTATTTTTACAACATTACTTAATTCTGTTTTACTTGCACCGCTTTGGCTCATTACTCTAAGTCCGCAAAGCGTGTTATATAAGAACTGGCTGTAAACTTTTGCAGGCTTTGATAAAGTAAGCACCTTTTTTTCCTGCGCATCGTTTAACCAGGCAGTTAAAATTTCCTGCACTTCATCTTTATTATTACATACCACCTGATTGGTTTTATTGCACTGCTTACTCATTTCGGCGGCAGCATTTACCATTAAACAACCATTATCGTTGGGGTTATTTATTAAATGGTTTACCACACCTTTAAATAATGCATCAATTTTTTGAAAGCCGTTTAAATTTTTATCATTAAGGGCTTCCAATTTTTCATCGTGCGATTCCTTATAAAATTCTAAGGATTGTAAATACAAATTATGTTTATCCTGAAACGTATCATAAAGACTGCTGCGGCTTAAGCCGGTTGCGGTTAATACATCATCAATAGATGTACCGTTGTAGCCTTTTTGTCTGAATATATCAGAGGCGGCTTCAAGGACTTTTGTTTTATCAAATAATTTTACTTTTGGCATACCATTTTAATTTATACCTCAAAATTATTCATTTGGAACACTTATTCCAATTTAATTATTGTTAAATCGGAACGAACGTTCTTATGTTATTCATTTATAAGACTTTATTGTTTTTGGGGTTTTTGGGGTTTTTGGGCGTTCCCTTCCGCCATCGTAATTTTCAGATGCGGAAGGTCCGGGCTGTCACTACTCGCTTTTTTTGGGTCGAGGTTCGTGCCTCACTCTCTCCAAAAAAGAGCTCAAACATCCCGATAGCCTATCGGGACGTTCCATCCCTAACGCAGCGCTGTTATACCATTAGCTCATATAAAATAGGCTGAATATGCGCATTTATTTTTTATCAAGACGATGATAAAAACCATTTGCATAGCTTGGGCTATGCAAATGGTTTTTGAAGATGTATTGATGAAAAAGAAACAGTAGATTGGACTATTTTATATGTGCTTTTGGTATAAGGCAGTTTCTACTTATTTTTCATCCTCAACCGTATTTGAGTAATGATACGCTTAGTGTACAAGGGGAAATCGCCCTGCATCATCCAGTTATAGTACGAGGGTTCTTTGGTAAAAACATCCTCAACCGGTTTATCTTTGTGTTTTCCGAACGAGAACACTTCAATATTGTTTTCATTAAAAATAATTCTTCCCGCCAGATCAGCGTTCTTGGTTTTGGTGGTTAATTCGCAAATTTTCGAAATGTCGTTTTGTACAGGTTTAAACTTATTTCCTTTCTCATCCTCTAGTTCGGTATCCTTGTACCTTTCCAATTGCGCTTTAAAAATGTGGTATGTGGCCATTACATCGGCCTCAGCGCTGTGCGCATTTTCAATTGGTTTGTTGCAGTAAAATTTATAAGCGGCGCTCAATGTTCTGGGCTCCATAAAATGAAAAATATTCTGCACATCAATTAATCTTCTGCCTTTCAGATCAAACTCCGCTTCTACCCTCAAAAATTCTTCGGCCAGCAAAGGCATATCGTATTTATTCGAATTATATCCTGCAAAATCACAATTAGCAATAAATTTTAAAAGTTCGGGCGCTATCTGCTTAAAAGTGGGCGCATCCTTAATATCCTTATCGTAAATGCCATGTATCTTCGAAACCTTATCAGGTATGGGCATTTCGGGGTTTACACGTTTGGTAATTATTTCGGTACTGTTATCCACATTTACCTTCAGCAGACAGATCTCCACGATCCTATCTAAACCAATAGTTAAGCCGGTTGCTTCAATGTCTAAAAAAATAATTGGTTTTGTAAGATGTATGTTCATTTAAGATCTTTAGTTAGAAAATAATTTAATATGTTTTAATACCTCCGAAGCATCTGCCGTAATATGTAATAGCGAATTTATTTTGGTAATAACCGCGTCCATCAATGAATCCGGACAAGATGCTCCGCTTGTAATAACTATTTTTAATCCCGTTTTTTTTGGAAGAAAATTATTGGTAGTCAGCATTTCTTTATTTGCATAATCAAAATGATGAATCGTATGTTCATTCTCTATTTCCTTATCCGATGAAATAAAATAGGTAGAGAATTTTGTTTCGCACAATTCAACAATATGCGATGTGTTACTGCTGTTATAACCGCCAATCACAATGGCCAGATCGGCATCCGTTACCAATAATCCCGCTGTTGCATCCTGATTCTCATTAGTGGCGTAACAAAGGGTATCGTGGGTATCGGCAAAATGTTCTGCAATTTCTTTTTCTCCGAATTTGTGAATCATTTCACGCTTAAAAAAAGTTGCGATAGCTTCTGTTTCGCTTGCCAGCATGGTAGTTTGGTTTATAACACCAAGTTTATTAAAATGGGTGGCAATGCTGAAACCGTTAGTATGTTTATCTTTAAATTCCTTTTCAAATTGAGTTTGTGTTCCTTTCCCGCTAATATATTCTGCCAAACGTTTACATTCCTCCATATCCCGCACCACTACCACAGCTCCGGTGTGCTTAGCGCTTCGTGAAAAAGTTGAACGGGTTTCTTCATGGTTATATTTACCATGAATAATGATAGTGTGATTTGTTTTGCCAATCTGTTCCGATTTTTTCCAAAC
>JANYBY010000375.1 GCA_025360565.1 Bacteroidota bacterium | reverse complement strand
CAGCATTACACCATTCACGAAGTGGGCTTTGAGTTTGTAAATCAATCTATTTTTTTAACACTCAGTAAAGATAAAGATGGTATAAATAATTTTAAGGTTTTAGGTAAAGCAACAAAAAACGGTTTTACCTGTTTTGTGCTTGAATATGAAAATAAAAGTTATGGTTACGTGGATTATACGGTGGGCGAAAAAGAAACCGTTAGTTACATTGCATCTAAACTAATTGTAAATGATTATTTGATCCGTTATAAAAACAACCTGATAAATGATTATGGATACGTTAAAAAAGGAAAAGTAATAAAAGTGCCCAATCTTTTTTGCAAAAAAGCCATGTTATACATTGATGAAAAAACAATGATGCCTGTTGTTGTAAATTTAAGTGATGATGTTGGCATTTTTGAAAATTACGAATTCACCAAAATCGAGATCAATAAACCGATAAAAGAAGAAGAGTTTACGAGGAATTATAAGGATTATAGGTTTTAGTGCCGAGGAGGCAGGAAGGCAAGAAGAAGTAAGAAGGTGCTTTTAGTAATGTAACCGCGTGTCAGTTCGAGTAGCTTTTTCTGCCTCTTTGAAAAAGCGTATCGAGAACATTTCGGAGCGTTCTCGAACTGACATCCCCCGATACGCTAACCGGAAATTCTCCGCTTATTTTTTTTGAAATTTTTTCTTTGATAATACTTTTAATAGTTCGAAATCGCCATTTATTAGCGCTTGTTTTTTTGCATGACTCCATTTTTTAATTCTTGTTTCCCAATCAAAAGCAAGACTAAAATCTGTAAAATACGTATGGTAAACTAATTCAACAGGTCGTTTATTATAAGTATAAGCATCTGATTTTAACCCTAAATTATGTTCCAGAATTCTCTTGTCAAGATTATTTGTAACTCCTGTATAAAACGAGTCATCGTTACATTTAAGAATATACAAATAAATTACCCTATACATTTGGAAAAAATAGAGCTTTTTTTAAGCGTTTGGCCGGTTCTCGATACGAAAATTCAAAGAGACAGAATTTTCTACTCGAACTGACAATTTGGAGGGGATGGAGCCTAAAGTTCCCTCATCAAAACCTCGTACAATTTTATCATGCCTTCAATATCTTTTTTATGTACTTTTTCGTCGGGTGAATGCACATTTTCTTCGGCCGCGCCTACAAAGCACCAGTCCCAAGGGTTTTCGCTCATTTGTAAAGGGCCGGCATCGCTGCCGCCGCTGCCTTCTACTTCAAACTGAAAAGCGCATTTATTTTTTTGCGCAATACCAATAATTTTATTTACATAACTGCGGCGCGGAATTAAACTATCGCGAATACTTATTACCGGGCCTTTTGCGTAATGCACCCCGTCTGAGATCCAGCTAATATCAGAGATCAAAGCCTGGCTTATTTTATATTTTTCGTGTAAAAAACGCTGTAAATAATTTACACTGCCGCCCCCGTGTTCTTCCCAAGTACTAAACACAATGGCGCCGTTTTTTAAGGTTTCGGCAACCTTCAAGGCGTTATACACTCCCAGGCGATTATCCATATAACAGCACTGTATAAACTCTTTATCCTCGCGCCAATTTGGTTTAAAAGTAAGTTCTGTGCCGGTTTCAAAATTTCGTTTGCCTTTGTATTCTAACTTTTTTGCGCCGGTTTTTTTATCATCAATAACCTGTAAATCTACTTCCTGAACACCTTTACTATCCTGCCCTATTAATTTAATACCGGATCGAATAACAGGACCGCCAATTTTTACCAACTGTTTGCCGTAACGCACGGTAAAACCAATATTATCCATATGCGCGAAAATAGCGGTGCGCGGTTTACCAAAAATTAAAACAATGTTATCCTGAAAACCTTTGCCAATGTATATTTTAGGTTTTGTTTTCCAGTTTTTCGAATTTTCTTTGATATAATACAACAAAAATTGTTTCATAACAACCTCGTTGCCGCTTGGTGCCGGAATATGGCACATCATTTTAAGTGTTTCGTATTTACTTGTTTTTTTACTCATACTTACAAAGTTCTAATATAACATAATTTTACCTTACAAACGAAGAAATACAGCCCATGGGTTTCTCTCTAATCCATTGCCATTTTTACCTTTGGCTACCAAATCATCTGTTTATTTGTGTTTAAACAGGGTAAAAGTAAAATTTATTTAATATTTTTGATTCATGAAGAGATGTTATTTATTATCACTTATTATTTGTGCCCTTACTTTTAATTCGCTTAACGCGCAGGAAATTTATTATAAAAAACTAACCGATAGTATTGTTCAGCAATTTGCCGACACCACGAACACGTTTTCTTTTAAAAGTAAAGACAGCCTTAAACAGAATTTTACCAATTACTTTAAATATATATTAAAGTTCTTTCCCAATATGAAGTACAAGAGTTTTAAAGTTATTTTTAAGCCCTCGCAACATATTTCAAAGGTAAAACCGTGCTTTGGGAGCTGTTTTAAATTAACGGAAAATCGTAAGTACAAGATCTATTTCAGTAATCTTTGTAACTCAACTTTAGACAGTGTAATTTTAAAAAATCTTCAAATCAATTCTCAGCTCGGTTTAATTGCTACTCAAATAGGTTATATGGACGACTTGAGTACAGATGGTTTTTTTGATATGGTGTTTTGGCGTTTTAAACAATTATCGCGCAGGGCAAAGAAAAAACAAGCCAGCGAAAACGAAATAAAATTATTGGAACTCGGCTGCGGTTATCAATTATATTCGTTAAGCCGCGATGTGGAAGAGAAAATGAAAATTGAAAACTGGAAAAACGCGAAAGCTTACACCAATTATGTAACGAGCGACAGGAATAAATTCATCTCACAATCCACCATCGCCATTTTTATTCGCGATATGCCTGTTTACGCGTCGCATAAATACAAATAATTAATTATGAAAAGCCTTTTTAATCAGCAACACGCCAACGAATTTATTGAAAGAATAAATAAGCTTACACCCGCTACTAAAGCGCATTGGGGAAAAATGAACGTAAGCCAAATGCTGCATCATTCGCAGATCCCCTTGAACATTGCTTCGGGCGCATTGCAAATAAAGCCAAACCCCATCATAAAATTTTTATTCGGGAAGCGAGCAAAAAAACAATTGGTAAGCGCAGAGGATTTTAAAAAGAACTTGCCAACGTTTAAAGAAGGAATAGTTTCTGACGAACGGGAATTTGAAAAGGAAAAGTCTACGCTAATTTCACTTATCAATAAATTTCAAACAAGTGGCGAGGGTGGATTAATTAAAACACCGCATCCTTTTTTTGGGGAATTATCGAAGAGCGAATGGGACGCACTAGAAACAAAACATCTAGATCATCACTTAAGGCAGTTTGGGGTTTAAACCACAGTACAAATGGAACACTGATAACGCCGATGGTTATGATTTAATTTGATTTTTTTATTTAAAACGGCTGTCGGGTCGAGCGGATCCCGATAGCTATCGGGAGAGACCAAATGGAACGCTGATCTTTTATATAATTCACTGATAAAAAAATCTTAGATTATCTTATTCATCATCGTCATCTGCGTTCAAATGCAGTTTGGGGTTTAATGGAACGCTGATAAAAAATCATATTTTATCTTATTCATCAGCGTCATCTGCGTTCAATACAGCAGAATCACTTTTTATAATACCCCATACTCTTTACATACTCCCAAACGGCGGGGTGCATAAAGTGTTCTACATTTTTATTGTCTTTAATAGCGTTGCGGATAAAGGTGGAAGAAATTTCTATGATGGGCGCTTTGGTTAAGTGAACATGTTCATGCGAATCGAATTTTGAGGGGATTGTACCCGCCCTTGGGTAAACGTAAATATTGTAACGTTTTAAGATCTCTTCATAATTTTTCCATTTGTTAAAGGTTTGCAAATTATCCTGCCCCATAATTAAACTGAATTTATGTTCCGGGAATTTTTCTTTTAAATGTGCCAAAGTATTTATGGTAAAGGAAGGCTGAGGTAAATTAAACTCGATGGTGCTCGCTTTTATTTTCGGATTAAAATCTAATGCTAAATTCACTAAATGTAAACGGTCGTTTTGATTTAGCAAACTGCTTTTATTTTTTAAGGGGTTGTGCGGACTGATGACAAACCAAACCTGTTCCATATCTGTAAAGCTCAGCATGTAATTTGCCAGCGCCAAATGCCCGATGTGAATGGGATTGAATGAACCAAAAAATAGGCCTATGTGCATTTTATTTTCAGTTTTTTGCCGCGGATTTCGCAGATTTACACAGATATTATTTTGTGCCAATCGGCGAAGTGCGCAACCTTATTTATTCAACTTTTTTCTGTTAAACTTCAGCGCCTTCAGCATCCAGTCCGGTAAACGTTTTTCGGGCGCACGTTTTTTAAGATCTAAATACCAGCCCCACTTTTTCATAATGGGTATTTTTTTTGTCTCCACAAATTCTATCAATGTTCCATCGGGATCTTCAATATACGTAAAATGCCCGGCAGCTTCGCCCATTTCAAAACCCGCACCACCATCAACGGTAAAAGGATGCCCCGCCGATTCGCATTTAGTTTTTAAGTCGGCCATATTTTTTATATCGAAACATAAATGAATAAAACCAAGGTCGCCCCAAAAGCGATTTTCGAAAATTTTTCGTGGTGTATATCCTGTGGCTTCAATTAGTTCTATGTAACTGTTTCCGAATAATTTTGAAAAGGGGCCTTGCCGCTCTTTACTATGCGTTAAAATAGCGCGTTTGCACTTTACGGTACCACCCGGTAAAACCGAAATGTCTTCGAAATTTTTTTCGGCCTGAAATAAAATTTTATCGTAACCTAAAATATCTGAATAAAATTTAATGGACTTTTCGATATTGCTTACACCTATTGTAATACCAATTGGCCCGCCGGTATTTTTTAAACCGTTGCCAAACCATTTATCATCTTCAATAATTTCGAATAAATTTCCGAAAGCATCTTCAATATAAAAATGTTTTTTACCTATGGGCGAAACAGAAATATTACCGAGAACATTTATCTTTTCGGTTTTTAAGAAATTAAAGCTCGCTTCAATATTATCGGTTTTTATTTTCGCGCAAAATAATCCTAAGTCTCCCAACTGAGGTTTAAATTTTGCGGCCACCGGCGTACGGCTGGTGTATTGCCAGATCTCGAAACCGCCGCCGCCTTTTAAATTTATTGCGAGAATAGCGTGGCGTGCATGGGGTTTACCGCCGGTGTAAGGGAGCATTAATTTTGCTTCGGCGGCCTCTTCAAAAATAGGCACATCCATACCAAGGTACTTATTGTACCATTTAAATCCCTCGTGCACATTAGAAACACCAATGCCAACTTGTTGTATGCCCGAAATAATATACGTCATAACTCTGTTTATATTTTCAATGCAAAAATAAGCATATCATCTGTTTGTTCCTCGTTCTTTTTCCAGTTGATCATATAGCTTTCTAAAAAATTCTTTTTGTCTATCAATTTTTCCGTTGCTTGCAAGGCAAGAAGATCTTCAAATGCCTGATAAAATAATTTTTGTCTTGTTTCTCCGTTTTTCTGATCGGGATAACCATCCGTAAAAAGATAGATCACATCGTTGGGTAATAATTTAATTTCCTGTTCCACAAATGGTCCTTGCACTAATTCCAAAATAGCTTTATTCTCTGTTCTGTATTCGGTTACTTTATTGTTGCGGCATAAACACAGGCGCTGTTTGCTTCCGGCAAACACCAAATTATTTGTGTCAAGATCGAGTTTGCAAATAAGCAGATCCATGCCCTCATAAGATCGCTGGCCTGCTTTTGGTTTTAGAGATCGTTGTATGTTTTGATGAAGCGAGTCTAAAATTTGGCCGGGACTTAATTGAGTACTTTGTTCAAGCAAGTTGTAACCTACAATACTCATAAATGCGCCGGGCACGCCATGGCCGGTACAATCCACTACAGCAAAAAACAATTGGCGATCAATTTTTTTTGCCCACAAAAAATCACCGCTTACAATATCTTTAGGTTGATT
>JANYBY010000355.1 GCA_025360565.1 Bacteroidota bacterium | reverse complement strand
TCTCAAAATTATTTTTCGCACCATTGGAAGAATCTTTAAGTAAACAGTTTTAATTGGACGAATGAATTTCAAAATAACAAGTCTAAATAAAAACGGCATCTTATTTTTCGGACTCCTTGTTCATATTATAACAGCTTATTTCAGTTTTGGTTTTCATCATGCGGATGAATTATTCCAGGTTTATGAATTTGCAGGATATAAATTAGGCTTAAATTCAGCCGCAGATCTCCCCTGGGAGTTTGGCTCCAAAATGCGCTCCGGCATTGAACCTTTATGGGTGTATTGTTTTACAAAAGCATTAAATTTTATCTCGATCACCAACCCGTTTACCATTTCGTTTGTGCTGCGTTTATTTCAGGCTCTGCTTTCTTTTTGGGCAATTGTTCAGGTATTAAATTATTTAGAAAGGGATATTAAAAGCGAAGGAACAAGAATCATCTTTTGGTTATTTGGAACGTTGTTCTGGTTCCTTCCTTATTTTCACGCAAGGTTATTATCCGAAAATTTTTCGTCAACTTTATTTTTGTTGGGTTTTGTTTTGTGTATACGTAATGCCAAATCCTTCTCCTTTGGAGAAGGATTTAGGATGAGGTGTTCCTTTGGCGGCGTGTTAATGGGACTTGCATTTTTAACCCGTTTCCAGATCGGTTTTATGATGGGTGGTTTTTTGGCCTGGCAATGGTTTATGGCAAAGGTTGATAAAAAGTTTTTTGTGTATTGTGCTATCGGCGTTTTCTTTTCGCTGGGAACCGGCGTGGTCATTGATAAATGGCTGTATTCAGAATGGACGATCTCATGGTGGAATTATCTTTATCTCAATTTTTTTAAGGGTGGCGCAAATCAATTTGGTACCATGCCGGTTTATTTTTATTTAACGGAATCTGTTCTTAATTTAATTCCTCCTTTTAGCGTAGTTATTGTTGTCGTAATCATTTTGTTCTGGATAAAATTTAAAAAACATGTAATCACCTGGATCACACTGCCATTCGTGCTCCTGCAGATTTTTGTTCCGCACAAGGAGCTGCGTTTTCTTTTCCCCTTACTCAATTTTTTGCCGTTTATGATCTTGTATTATTTTGAATCGGTTGATAGAAACAAAAGCGCGATATTAAACTTTATAAGAACTAAAACGGTTACAAGGCTTTTTGTAGTGTGTAATTTTATGGCGCTTGCTATATTTTCATTTGTGCCCGCGAGCAATTCGGGGCAAGTGCTAAAAAGTATTTACAATATAACGCAGAATAAACAAGTGGTATTATTGTACAAAGAAAATAACCCTTATAGCAACAACGGAAGTTTAAATTATTTCCGTAATAAAAATTTAAGACCTTTAGAGTTAAATGAAAATGCAACTATTGACAGTCAAAACCGGGAAGTTTTTTATTTTTCGGAAGTATTTAATAGAACGGATACCCTAAAGATAAAAAATAAACAATTTAATAAAGTGTACAGTAATTTTCCTGTTTGGTTGAGTAACTTTAATTTTAATGGATGGATGGAAAGATCCACCTTTTCAATTTATAAAATGAATTAAGAAATGAGAATACCAAAATTATTATTCATAGTTCTTTTGCTTGCTGCCTGCCGAAACCAAAATGCAACAGCCGATGGTGTGGCCGAAATGGTAAAGCGGCAAATAAAATTCAGTGTTGAGTTGGATTCCGTTCAGAAAAGAGGAATTGAAAGGCATTTAATTATTCCGAAAAAGGAAAGATATATAAGCGATAAAGATTCTTCAAAGGTTTTTCACCTCTGGACCGTTTATGAAGAAAGTCCCGGTTCGGAAAAATGCCGTGTGATCTTTTATGATGAAGAAGAAAAAAAATACGGGCTTGGAATTAAAATGAATGGCAAAGTATACTACTGGGCCAGTTACTACGGGGATTTTATTAGAACCCTGAAGGGGATGTAGGGGGTTAAACAGGATAGTCCTCCTCCGTCACTTCGCGGCACCTCCTCTAAAAGGAGGATACTGTGTGTTAAACTTATCCCACCTTACTCCAATTTGGCCGGTTCTTATTTTGGTTTTGTAAATGGTTTTGAAAAACTTTATTTTTTTCCAAAAGCAATTCGTGATCTTCATCTAAAATTAATTGGGCGGTTGTTCTTGCCAATTGCAAAATTTGTCCGTCGGTTGCAAGGTTAGCTAATTTAAGATCCATTACCCCGCTTTGTTGTGTTCCTTCAATATCACCGGGGCCGCGCAATTTCAGATCAACTTCGCTTATTTCAAAACCATCGTTGGTTCGTTCCATGGTTTCCATTCGCAAGCGGCTGTCGGCCCCTAATTTATATCCCGTCATTAAAATACAATAACTTTGGTCGGCCCCGCGCCCAACTCTGCCGCGCAACTGGTGCAATTGCGAAAGGCCAAAACGTTCGGCACTTTCAACCACCATTACCGAGGCATTCGGAATATTTACGCCTACTTCAATCACAGTTGTTGCTACCATAATTTGCGTTTCTTTTTTTATAAAACGCTGCATCTCAAAATCTTTTTGCTCGTGTTTTAATTTACCATGTACAATACTTATTTGATATTGCGGCGGCGGAAATTCAAGCAATAAATTATCATAACCGGCCTGTAAATTCTGATAGTCCAGTTTTTCACTTTCTTTTATTAAAGGATACACAATATATATTTGCCGCCCCAAAATAATTTGTTCCTTTAAAAAACCGATCATTCGTAAACGTTTGGTTTCTAAAAAATGCTGTGTTTTAATTGGTTTTCTTCCGGGCGGTAATTCGTCAATAATGCTGGTATCTAAGTCTCCGTATAAGGTCATTGCCAATGTACGCGGAATGGGTGTTGCCGTCATTAATAAAATATGCGGAGGCTGTGTGTTTTTTGCACTGAGCTTCGCGCGTTGTGCAACCCCAAAACGGTGCTGCTCATCAATTACAACCAATCCTAAATTTTTAAATTGAACGGTATCTTCTATCAGCGCATGTGTGCCAATTAAAATAGTAATGCTTCCATCTAAAAGTCCGGCATGAATTTTTTTGCGTTCTTTGGTAGTGGATGATCCGGTAAGTATGGCAATATTAAGATCCATTTGCCCTAAAAATTCTTTAAAGGTTACAAAATGTTGTTGGGCTAAAATTTCGGTTGGCGCCATTATGCAGCTTTGAAAATCATTATCCAGGGCAATGAGCATACTCATGAGCGCTACCAATGTTTTTCCGCTGCCCACATCGCCCTGCATCAGTCTGTTCATCTGCCTTCCGCTGCCCATATCAATTCTAATTTCTTTTAACACTCTTTTTTGCGCACCGGTTAGTTCAAAAGGTAAATAAGCGGTAAAAAAATTGTTGAACATTTTTCCTACACGGGGAAAAACAAAACCTTGTATGGTATGCGCTCTTACTTTATTTAATCTGAGTAAACGTAATTGTATATAAAATAATTCCTCAAACTTAATTCTGTTTTCGGCTTGCTTTAATTGTGCGGCACTTTCGGGAAAATGAATTTGTTTTACCGCCTCGAATCCCGAAATTAATTTATGGTCTGCCAGAACCTCCTGACTTAAATTTTCGGGAATATGCTGTGGCTGTAATTGCGAAACCAGCGCGCGCATACATTTGCGAATACCTTCACTATCTAACCCCCGGTATTTTAATTTTTCGCCCGAATGATAAACGGATTGAAAAGCCGAATTTTGCGTTAAAATTTCGGGGGTCATTTTTTCAATTTCAGGATGCGCGATATTATACCTGTTCTTAAACAGAGTTGCTTTGCCAAAAACAATGTATTCAACGCCCATATGAAGTTGGGCGGCCATCCAGTTATAACCTTTAAACCAAACCAATTCAATTATGCCGCTATTATCCCTGAACAGAACAGATAAACGCTTGCTTTGTTTTTCGCCAACAACCTCCAGTTTTTCAATTACCCCTCGCAATTGAACGTAGGGCATTTCTTCGGTGATCTGGTTTATTAAAACAAATTTTGTTCGATCAACATACCTGAATGGGTAATGAAAAAGCAGATCGCGATAGGTGAAAATGTTAAGTTCTTTTTTTAACACTTCGGCCCTTTGCGGACCAACGCCTTTTAAATATTCAATGGGAGTATCAAGCATGTATGCATAAAATTACTACAATAATTTGTTGATACAATTCAAAAATACAAAAACATAATTAAGTTTATAAACTTAAATTTGAATGTCAGATATTTTTAGCCACAGATTACACAGATTACACAGATTTTTTTATTATAGCATTGAAAATTTAATCTGTGAAACCCTTGAAATCTGCGGCAACCAGAAGAATGCTTAGCAATGAAAAAGATAATTATAATATTAATAATTAGTTTTTTTAAAACTGCTCATGCCCAATACATGGATACTTTGCACGAAGTATTTAAACGCAAATCGGGAATTGACGCTCGTTTTGAATCGCGTTATAGTTTTATAGGCAATAAAATAATTGGTGTAACCGGTTTCAGATTAGGTGTTGCCTTTCAGCGAAAATTACGTATTGGCGGTGGCTTAAGTTGGTTACGAACAGATTATAAAAAACAATTTTACCAATTAAATGAATTTGGTACAATTGATACAATAAACAAATATTTAAAATTTGGTTACGCGTGTTTTTATGTTGATTTTGTTTTTTATAAGAATAAACGCTGGCAATTAAGCGTACCTATACAGGTAGGCGGGGGTTTTGCATGGTATCAAAAAAATATAACATACAATTACAATGGCTCTGACAAAAAATATTTTTTATTATTATACGAACCCGGAATAACGGCGCAATTTAAAGTTTTTAAGTGGTTTGGTTTGGGCTCCGATGTGGCTTTTAGGTTTACGCCATACAACAAAAAAATAGGCGAACATTTAAGCTCGCCTACCTACAGTTTTAAAATTATGTTCTGGTTCGATCAGTTGTTTTATTCCGCTTTTCCAAATTCAAAAATTTCGAAAAAGTACGGACCCGCAATGTGGTAATTTTAAGAGATCTTAACAGCTTCGTAGCATTTAAATTCACCGGCAGTTCCCATATATTCAGCATCTACATCAACCAAACCAATTTTTTTTGATTGCTCTTTGGTTAAGGGTTTGTTTAAGAACCAGCGATCGTCCAATACCTTTAGGTCAATATCTTTATTTAATAGAACCTGATTCAGTTGCTTTTGGGTTAAAAATAAAATGCCTTCCTCTTCATCTTCGGTTTCAGCGTCCAATAAAGTACCAACTAATTTTAATTTAGGTACTTCCGGTTTGTATTTAAACTCTAATCCTTCTTCTGAATTTAGCTCAACATATTGTATTTCGGTTATATGAATTTCGGCCATCTTATATTTTTGTTGCAAGTTTACAAAATAGCGACAATTTTACCAATAAAATCTCTAAAAAAAAGAGGAATAAACGTGATTTTTAAAGGATTGTGAATAAAATTAACAGTTTATCACTCCGCTGCCGAAAGAGAGAAAGTAAATTTGGTTCCAACACCCGGTTCGCTTTCAGCTTTTATTGATTTTCCGTGCACATCAATAATGTGTTTTACAATGGCTAAACCAAGTCCGGTACCGCCTTGTTCGCGGCTGCGACCTTTATCAACCCTGTAAAAGCGCTCAAAAACCCGCGGCAAATGCCTAGGTTCTATGCCTTGTCCGTTATCACCAATTTCAATGATCATATCGTTGTTGAGGGGCGAAAAACTGATCACAGTGGTGCCGTTATCTTTACCGTATTTAATGCTGTTGGTAATTAAATTCACAAGCACTTGTCTTATCCTGAATTTGTCGGCCTTTACATAAATTGGTTTATCGTATTTTTTAGCGAGTTCTAATTTAATATTTCGTTTGGATGCATTTAATTCAAGTGAGCTATAAAGATCTTTGCATAGGGCGGCAATATCGAATGTTTCCAGGTCTAATTGCAGGTCCCCACTTTCCAATTGTGTGATCGTTTCCAGATCATCAATAATATTTATAAGTCGGTCGATACTTTTTTCGGCGCGGCGCAAATAATCAATATTAATGTTGGGATCCTCCAGGCCACCATTTATTAAGGTATCCACATATCCCTGAATATTAAATACCGGCGTTTTAAGTTCGTGCGATACATTACCAAGGTATTCTTTACGGTAACTATCGAGATTTTCGATGTGCGATAATTCTTTTTGGCGTGATTCAATTAAAAAATCCACACGATTTTCAAGTTCAATTAAACTGTCAACTTCTTCAAGCTGGTTATGCTTTTGCGGAATTTCTTTGGTTAAAAAACGCGATCGTATTTTTTCGGATAATGTATTTATGTTCTTAGCCACCTCAACAAAATAAAAATAATATAGCGTAACAAAGGCGCACAAAAAACAAATAAAAACAGATAAGATAAAATAAGAAATATCAACCTGAAAACTGCCTAATTTGTTCACAATAAAAAAACCGGCTAAACAAACAAAGGTGTTCATCAAGCCCAACTTAAAGATCTTTCCGGATATTTTGGATTTGTTGGCCAGGTGGTTATTCGTTATTTGTTATAAAGTTATATGTTTAACATAACAATAACAATAAGCACGGAAAGGAATAACTGACAACGAGTAACTGATAATTAACAACGGGACTAAACCGCAAGCACAATAACTTTGTTTTTAAGAACCTCCACTATGCCGCCTTTAATGGCGAACTCAAGTTTATTATTATTGTCTTCCACTAAAAAAATATTACCGGCAATTAAATTAGCAACAAGCGGGGCATGATTATCTAAAACCCCAAAGCTACCGTCGCTACCCTGAAAGGAAGCGGACTTAACGTTGCCATCGTAAATTTTTTTATCGGGGGTAATTATTTCGAGTTTCATACTTTAATTTAAAGTTAAAGATTCAAGATTTAAAATTCAGGACTTTAAATCTTGAATTTTAAATTTTTATTTCGATTCAGCCAATATTTTTTTACCTTTTTCAATAGCGTCTTCAATGGTACCAACAAGGTTAAATGCCGCTTCAGGATATTCATCTACCTTACCATCCATGATCATATTAAATCCTTTAATGGTATCTTCAATGCCTACAAACACGCCTTTTAAACCGGTAAATTGTTCAGCCACATGAAAAGGTTGTGATAAGAAACGTTGAACACGACGCGCACGCGATACG
>JANYBY010000274.1 GCA_025360565.1 Bacteroidota bacterium | reverse complement strand
CCCCAATTATTTCCTAGAAATTCGTAAAAATTTATTTTTCCTTCGCTCGACTCTGCTACAAAGTCAGGCGCAATATCTCCTAATCTAATTGACATGGTTTATTTATTAACTAATTCTTTTTCTTTTGTTATTTTCAAATTTTCTTTGTTTGCATTTAAACTCACTTTATCATTTACCAAAGAAATAAAAAGATCATTTTTTAAAATATATTCTTTTTCATTTATCAATGTTTGCAAGTTCACTTTCCCAACAATAAAATGATACTCTTTTCCGGTATATTTTTCAGAGATCTCTTCAAACTCAATTTTTTTAAGGTCACCTTCTGAGTTGTATCTTAAATACACCTCCACAATAACATTATTTGTAAATCCATCTGCGTGTTTTTGCACATGCTTTTTAAACTCGTATTTATAACCATGCGATAAAGCCGAAATATCAGATAGCACCGCCGCCCCCGTAGGATAACTTCCGGCACCGCGGCCTTGCAAAAACTGTTCACCCGAAAATTTTCCTTCAACAATTACGCCGTTAAATTCATTGTCGACATTAAACAATTGATTATTTTCCTTAATAAAACGTGGAATAACAAAAGCACTTACTTGATTATTCGGTAAGCGCTGAATAATCGGTGTCAATTTTATTTTATACCCTTTTTCAGAAGCATACTTTATATCATTTTCATGTAAAGTTGTAATTCCGATGTTTAAAACATCATTCGCCTTAATAATTAAACCGAACGCATGCAAAGCAATAATAACAGATTTAAATTTCGCGTCAAATCCCTCCACATCATTTGTGGGGTCACTTTCTGCAAAACCTTTTTCCTGCGCTTGTTTTAAAGCAACCTGATACGATAATTTTTCACTGATAGTTTTGGTTAAAATATAATTAGTTGTACCGTTAAAAATTCCTGTTACCTTCTCCAGTTCTTCATTGTCAAAATATTCTTCAAGGCTTCTGATGATAGGAATACTGCCGCAAGACGAGGCCTCATATAAAAGCGATACATTATTCTTTTGCTGAAGGTCATACAACTCTTCCAAATGTAAAGCAAGCATTTTTTTATTGGCTGTTACCACATGTTTGCCTTTTTTTAAGGCTTCGCTTACAATTTTAAATGCTTCTTCTGCATCGTCTATCAATTCAACTATTACATCTATCTCCGGATCATTTAAGATCTCCGATTTATCATAAGTGATGAACTCGGCAGGGACAATTCTTTTTTTTGTTTTATCCTTCACGCCAATTTTAATAATGTCGGCCTTAAAGCCGGTACTATTGTTCAACACATGGTATAAACCCTGGCCTACACATCCAAAGCCAAACAATCCTATTTTTAATTTCTTTGCCATATTAGAGTGTGATTAATTTTTTGTTTATATTTTTTAAATTATTGTTTTTTTGAGGGAGAAACCCTTTTATTAACTCTGTTAATTTTGCGGTTTCAATTAAAAAACCATCGTGCCCGTAAAACGAATCAATAATTTTTAATTCGCTGTTTTTAATATGTTCAGCAATAAATTCCTGTTCCTGATTCGGAAATAATATATCACTGCTGATACCGATCACTAAAGTTTTGGCGGTTATTTGGTTCAACGCCCGCTCCACTGAAACTCTTGCCCTGCCAAGGTTGTGCGAATCCATTGCGTTTGCAAGGGTTATGTACGAGTAGGCATTAAAACGGTTCACTAATTTATCGCCCTGGTATCTTTGATAGGCAGCCGAATTAAAATCAGTCAATTTTTCATCGTGTTTTTCTTTCTGGGTTTCGTTATAGGGATAATAATTTCGATAACTCAATAACGCAATACTTCTTGCCGCAGCCAATCCTTTTTTTCCACCCTCGGGCGTATTTGAATAATACGTCCTGTCGGCTTTGATAGCTAAGCGCTGGCTTTCGTTAAACGCTATGCCCCATTGCGAATGTTTTGCATTGGTAGCAATAACAATGGTATTGGTAAATAAATTTGGTTGCAGCACATTCCACTCCAACACCTGATGAGCGCCTTGTGAACCGCCAATGATGGTATCAATATGTTCGATGCCTAATTCAAGTCTTAAAAGATCGTGCGCTTTTACCATATCGCGTGCTGTTATATTCGGAAAATAACCGAACCACGCTTCCTTTGTATATTTATTAATTGTTAGCGGACCGGTAGTGCCGTAGCAAGAACCTAAATTATTTGCACACACAATAAAATGATCATTCGGATTAAAAAGATTTTTTTTGCCAAACAAACCCGGCCACCACTCAAACACATTGCTGTTAGCGGTTAGCGCGTGGCACACCCAAATTACATTGTCTTTAGCGGCGTTTAATTTGCCAAAAGTATTGTAAGCAATTTCAAGATTAGGAAGAACATCGCCGCCCTCTAACTGAAATTCTTTTTCGTATTTAAAAGTTTTTAACGACATGATTTAATTATTATTAATTAATAAATTAGAAGCGATCTCTTGTTGTTCGTATGAAGTAAAAATATTTACATCGCTCACTAATCGTTTTTGTTTTTCGGCCGGATAATAGTAAGGAGCATGCCCGCCTTTAGCAATGCTCGCGTAATTAACTTCAAATTTTAAGTGCGATAAGAAATCTCTGCTATTTAAAAGATCTATATTTTTTGTGTTTATGTTTAAATTCTTTGCCATTTTGTTTAAATTTTTTCTGTTTTACAACAGGGTAAATAATAATAATAATTTATTTTTTGCGGGAAAGCATAAAAAATTCCCGGCTAAGAGGCCAAGTGTTCTAACTTAATAAAGTTGGATGAACCTTAGCGCATACATCGGCAGCAACAACACATGCGCATGCCGCGATGAAGAGGTAATGAATGATGAATTGAACTCCTTTGAGTTGAATTTAGATCTGTTTTTTGAACTTGTGCGTTTTTCATTTTTTCTTTTTTTAATTTATCTTTCCCTCGTCCCGATAGCTATCGGGATCTTCCGAGGTGGGAATTAGCACCGGTTTTCCAACCCTTCCTTAAACTCAGGGCTTTTAGTTGGTTGCCTGCGGGTCACTGAGCCTATTCTCTCGCCGCATCTTGATAAATTAATTACACGCATTTAAAGGAGGTAATTAATTCGAGGGCAAATTTAAGGAATAAAAAGTACTAGTTCCAAATTTTTTTTGAAAAATTGCATTTTTGAAGGATTGACGGGGCTTACAGAAGCATTAATTTACCTCATGCAGCTTACAGGAATTTAAAATTACCGTGTCGTTAACATAATTATTGGTGCCGTTGATCTTAAATAGGAACTGGTGTGGCCCCGCATCTAAGGTGGCCGTAAGAACGCCGTTTGTTGTGGTTATTCCACAGGCAGGGGCAGAAGACAAGTAATAACTGATATACCCAATATTTTCAGTACCATCATATATTTCGACAAATGCATTTGAAGAATTTAAACTATAAAACGTCATGGTTCCACTTGGGTTCCTTACTCTAACACCTCGTGAAAATACATTTGATCTTTTTTTTCCGTTTGAATAGGCAGTTAATGTAATGCTGTAAATTCCTGTTGAATTTGTTACAATCTCTATATCTTCAGTTGTAACTTGTCCGGTAATTCCGGTTCCGCTCCACAAATAACTAGTCGCTTTATTGGATATGTTTTTGAGATGAATGGTTTCTCCGATCTGGTATTCATCTTTATCTGTTGTGAAATTCGCCACTGGCGCTTTGCTGCAGGAAACAACCATTAAACTTATAATAGTAGCCGAAATAAATTCAAACGCTAAACGCGATCTAAAAAATAACTTCATTTTTGTTTGCTTTACTTGTAACGCAGATCTACAAATTAAAGTATACTAAAGTTAAGAAATTATTTGTGAATTTTTAAAGAATTAAAAAAAGCGGGACGATCCGTACAGATCATCCCGCTTTTAAATTTATTTATTTTGCGCTATCTCACAGTTGTTTTATCTCGTCGTGTGATTTTTGGAGTTCGCCTCTTTTTTTCGTAATAAGTTCAACCGTTTTTGAATCCAAATCTTCGGTATCTTTTAACACATCGTCGTAAGTTTTTTTGGCTTTGTCTTCGCCAAATTCACAAGAAGTTAATACGCCTTTTCTGTTCTTTCCAGTTAAAGCCGCTTTCACATCCATCCAAACGCGAAACAATTTCCCTGTATTTTTTGTTTCATCCTCTTTTGGTAATTTATCGTTATCGGTCATTAATGGTTTTAACTCATCGGCAAAACCTTTGCTTTGCTGACTTAATCTGGTGAATAAAGCCTTAAGGTCGGCTTCTGTTGTATTGTCAGAAGCGGTTTTGTATCCTTGTGTTCGATCGTTGTTTATTATTACAAGATCTTTAATTGCGGTGTTTGTTTTTTCCGTTGTTTGCATAGTGATTTTAATTTAAGAGCTATTTTCCATTATTTATTTTACAAATATGGGGTTACAGAAATTAAAAAGTGTTACAGGAATTTGCGATTAAATTGTATACTTAAACAGATTTAAGGCTTGTGTTTATTTTTATGCGAACAATATAAATAATAACCACTAAGGTAGCCGACCCGGTTAAAATAAAAACTGTTTGTGAACCGAAACGATACCACACAAAACCGGCGATTGAGCTTGCTAATAAAGTACAAATGCTTTGAAATGCGGTGTAAGTGCCAATTGCGGTTGCTGTATCTTTTTTGTCGGCGATATTACTTATCCATGCTTTAGCAATTCCCTCGGTAGCGGCGGCATATATACCGTATACAAAAAATAAAACGTAATAAATCATAGGGTTATTAGTTACACCCATTCCAAAGTATACAGCAGCGAAGAGTGTTAAACCAAAAACAAAAACTTTTTTTAAGCCAATTTTATCTGCCACTGCACCGAGCGGATAAGAGAATAATGCGTAAATTAAATTATAAAAAATATAAATTGCAATTACTGTTGAATCGTTAATGCCACTTTGCTTTAAACCTAATAAAAGAAAAATATCTGAACTGTTAAACAGCGTAAACAACAACAACCCGCTAATCAATTTTCTATATTCGGGCGTAGCGGTTTTCCAATAGCTTACAAAATCAAAAAAAGAGATCTTTTTATTACTTGCGTTTACTTCTCTCTTTTTATCTTTTAATAAAAAAGAAAAGAGGATGGCCAGCATGCCCGGAGCAAACGCTATAAAAAAAAGTGTTTTATAATTTTGAGGAAAAAAATACAAATAAATTAACGCCAAAGAAGGGCCAATTACAGCGCCCAATGTATCTAAAGCCCGGTGAAAACCAAAAACCTTTCCTTTTGTTTGCGGCGTGGCTTCATCCGAAAGCATTGCATCTCTGGCACCTGTGCGAATGCCCTTACCCAAACGATCAAGCGCGCGCGAAAAAAAGATCCAGAATGGAAAAGTTAATAAGGCCATCATCGGCTTTGAAATAGTACTTAGTAAATATCCCAATTGAATGAAGGGAACACGTTTACCTCTTTCGTCGGATAATTTTCCGAAATAACCTTTGCTTAATCCGGCGGTAGCCTCGGCAACCCCTTCTAAAATTCCGATAAGCACAACCGAAAAACCAATGCTCTTTAAATATAAAGGCATTATGGGGTATAACATTTCACTCGCCACATCCGTGAACAAACTAACAAATGAAAGGATCCAAACGGTGCGGGTAATTATTTTTGACATTTATTTCAATCTATACTATTGCTGAAAAAATAAAACCCCTAAAACTTTTAGCTTTAGGGGTTTTTAACCAGGTACAATTTTGCAATTAAGCTAATTTTACGTTTACCGCGTTTAAGCCTTTTTTGCCTTCTTGTATATCAAATACTACTGTATCGTTTTCTTTAATTTGGTCTTTTAGGCCTGATACATGAACAAAGATATCTTGTCCATTTTCTTCTTTAATAAATCCGAATCCTTTTTCTTCATTAAAAAATTTAACTGTTCCGTTTTTCATTTTGTTTTGTTTTTTGTTATTTATTTATTTGTGTTTATTATTAAGAAACTTGTTTTGAGGTTATCGCAACACTATTCCTTACGTAATTTTTTATCTTCAGATGTAATTGGGTTGAGTATTAGTTGATGAAATATGAAAATCAGCAATTGAATATTGGGCTGATTGTAAACGTTTTATTAACAATTTGATTAAAATGGGTTACAAATATACGGTTTTATTTTCTCAATCTTATTAACCTAGCTCAAAATTAGGCTTAAAAAAACTTAAATAGTTAAGGGCGATACCTCTTAAATTACTGATATTTAATTAATTACGATAACAGATCCCTCTTCAATTCAACTATAGTGATTGTTTGGCTTCACGTAAACAATTTTGACTATTTATAAGTTAGCCTAAAATTTCGAAAAAATAAAAGGTTCGATTAATTTTGAAAAAATAATTCCTGTTAATTCTGCTGATACAAATAACTTGTATCATCCCACTCTTTTTCTTTAACAATATAATAAATTTTACCGTTTACGATCTGAATGTTTTTAGCAAATACTTTTTCTAAATGTATCTTTTTAGCTATTTTTCCCGAATAAATATTCAATAAACTTAAAGTGGATCTGTCGGAATCCTTCGTTTTAAAATAAAATCTTTGTCCTGGGGCATCGTAAATGATCTCAAAATTTCTGAATGTTGATAGTTCCTTGTGATCAAGATCCACTTCTTTAATGATCTGTCCACTTTTATTTAAAAATACAATTAAATTTTCCTGAAAATTAAATATAACGATCGTGTCGTTTTTAAGAAATACAGGGGCATAAATAGGAGCCGCGATCTTAGTAAAAAACAGATCCATTTTCGCTTCCCTCTTCACCTCGCTGTCTCCACTACCGCCAAGAGCCTTTGCTTCGGCAGCCATGCTTTCCGAATCGTAGATCTCATATTTTAGCATTTCCCTTAGTTCCTTATTGTACATTACAGTGTACACATTTTTCCTGCTGTTCTTCGAAACCATAATGTAAGAAAGAAATGGTGAATTTTTTTTAAGATCAAAATATTGTTGTTTAATTTTAACGGGAGCCTGCGAAGAACTTATTACCACAGTGGTATCCACTCTTAAAACAACTTTGGCAAGTGTACTGTCGAACCGTGACCTTGAATATTTTGGCAAAAAATTAAAGGTACTGTCTGATTCGAAGAAAATTTGCCTTGAGTAATCTTTTGTTACTACATGCGCATTATTGAAGCAATCCTTAAATATAGACCCGCTTCCTTCGTTCTTAATTTTTTTAGTGCAGGTAACGCCTTTGTGCCATTTGTAGTACGAGATCTCGAAACCCGGAATATTAATTTTAGAAGTGATGATCAAAAAGTCTTGATTTGGTAAAACAAGGTAATCATCCAAATAAAATCGTTTATCTTTTACAATCGTATCAATGATATTTAGTTTAATTTCAACTTGCGCCAATTCAATTGGCTGTTCATCCAAATAAATAGTATCTGTTTTGATCAGTTCTTCGACCCGGATTTTTTTGGGATAATATCCCATTTTGTAAAAACTCAATGTTTTGATCTTCGGATCTGAGATCAGGATAAATTTCCCATCTTTATTAGTAAGCAGATCAAATTTACTGTTTTCAGAATTTATATACACATAATCAATTGGCCATTTTGTTTTAGAATTCAGGATTATCTTGGAATTTTTCTGAGAAAATATATTCCAACTGCAAAATACAAATATGTAAAATAATATGCATGCTCTTTTTTTCATATGCTACTGCCCGCCATCCCCCCGACGTTCAGGCATTCCCTGCGGGCGTCCGCCCGGAAACATGTTTTTATCTTCTTCAGGTTTGGGAGGAGAACCACTCTTAAAATTACGGATAGTGTATGTTAAAGTAAACATGGCATACCGTTTTAAAACCGTTGTGTTATTATCTTCCGTGTACGTGCCGGTAACTGTTCTGCTAATACTGCGATTTTGATTTAAGATATCGAACATGTAAATTTTTGCTTCGAGCGATCTGTTCTTTAAAAATTTATATCCCACATACGCGCTCCATAAAAAATATTGTTGGTTATAACTCTGGCTTAAGCCGTTATATAAGGTATGGCTCACATCGGTATTTAAAACAAGGCCTTTGTAAATGTTCCAGTTAATTTTAAAAGTAGCAGTGTGAGAGAAAAAATTATTATCTGATTTTTTTTGCAAAGTATTTTTTACAATTGTATAATTGCCGCTATACCCTAAAGAAAAATCGATCTTAGGGCTAATGTTACTGCCCAGATAAATACCCCCACTTAAAGCCGAACTGTTTGAATAATTAAGCGCGTTATTGATCAAGGTTGGTGTGCGCCCAAAATTAATGCCGCCATTTAAATTTAAATTACTTTTAATTTTAGCCACCGGAAATCCGTAAACAAAAAACGCCCGCCCGCTATAATACCCATTTAAATTTACCGGTTTTGTAAGCTGACTGCCCGCTTTTACGTTGTAACCCTGTATTACAGAGTCGTTCCGTAAAATAAATGTGGCGTTGCTTATGTAATTATCCGATGAGCTGCCGTTAATAAATACATTGGCATTGCGCGAGGTTTTTGGATTAAACCCGCCAAAACGAATACTCAAATTATTTTCGAAGGTTTGTTTCAGATCGGTATTACCGGATTTTATCTGTAAGGGATTTGAAATATCTATCACATTTTGTAATTGCGTAACGCTCGGTATGTTTGTGCCCGATCGGTAATAAACACGCAGGTTTTTAGTTTTTGTGAACTTGTAATTTAGTTGCGCATTGGGTAAATTATTCTCAAAAGATCTGTCGATCTTAAACGCTACGGGAAAAGTTTGATTACCTGTTAAGTTAGAGGCTTGCCCGTCTAACCCTAAACTAAAATTTATTTTATCTTTAGCGTACTTATAAGTTAAACCCGCTTTTTGCACCTGATAAATATTATTATAGTTGTTGGATAAAGCATTGTTAAATTTACTGTAATCATTTGTTGTACTATCACGGTCTTCGGTTATTTTGCTCGACATGCCCTGGGTATAAGAAGGATTGTAACTTATTTGCAGTTGCGCATACTTGGTTAAAGGTTCGGTATAAGAAAGATTACCCGACACTTTTTTGCTGTTACCGTACATGGTAAACAACTGATCAAGGCCGGTTGTAAGCGTATCGGCATAAACATTTTTTGAATTATAACTGCCATCGTTATTTTTTTCGGTTAACTGGGTGTTCGCAAAAAGCGAAACGGTTCTTCCATATTTTTTAAACTTGTGCTGAAATAGAATTCCATTCGAAAAATCGTAACCAATATTATTTATATTTGAATACGTATTGGTATTACTCAAGTTAACATTATCAAAAATAACATTGCTCCCGGTTAAACCACTTTTTGCGTTGTTGTTTTGAAAATTAAAACTTGGTGTTACAGTTAATTTATTTAAAGAATCGATCGCATACTCAAACCTAAAATTAAAACGCTGATTTTGATTCAATGTTTTATTATCGTTGTTTTGTTTATACACAAGGCCATTCGAAGTAAAATAATTCCGGTTAATGGTTGCGAGGTTCTTATTATCGCTGTAATTAAAAAAATAACTTCCCGAGACATTTACTTTTTTGCCCCAAACATCGGTATAATTCAATCCGGCCGATTGTGTGGCGGTATTGCCATTTTGCGGCGCGGTTAACAAACTCGAACTCCCGCCCATACCACCACCTTGCGGTGCGCCGCCCCCACCGCCCCTTCCAGAGCCACCCGAACTGCCCATTGCGCCGGTAATATCGGCTGTGCTGAAATTTTGCTGATTAATGTTGTTTGATAAAAGCAATAAAGTAATGCGGCGCTTTTGATTGAAGCTATTGATTGTGGCGCCGGCGTTATATCGGCTGTTATTGTCTTGGTCGGCGCCATAACCACCATAAACTTTTCCGAACTGCCCAATGTTTTTTGCTTTTTTACTCACAAGGTTTATGGTTTTTTGCTGATCACCATCATTAAAACCACTAAACTGTGCTTGATCGCTCATTTTATCAAACACTTCTACTCTGTCAATAAATTCGGCCGGTAAATTTTTTAAAGCCGCGTTAGGATCATCCCCCAAAAACGGTTTACCATCCAACAAAACTTTTTGCACGGTTTCGCCATTTACTTTTACACCGTTATTATCTGATGTAACACCCGGCATTTTTTTAACCAGATCTTCGGCAGTGGCGTCGGGATTGGTTTTAAAGGCATCGGCTTTAAAAGATGTGGTATCGCCCTTTTGTTCGCCGCGATTTTGAACACCTTTTACTTCTACTTCCGAAAGTGTTTTTCTGTCTTCGCGTAAATTAATTTTTCCTAATAGCAAAGGTTCATTTGCGAGTTCAATAAGTTTAAAAAGATTGCGGTAACCAATAAAAGCAAATACCAAAATATATTTATTGGAAGGAGGAAGTGAAAGAGAAAAATTTCCGGAAGTATCACAAGCGGCACCCGAAACAAAAACCGAATCCTTACTTAATACCTTAACAGCAGCGCCGGGCAAAGCTTTTCCGGCTTTATCGTTTATTGAACCCGAAACTATTATTTGTGCGAATGATAGATGGCAAAACAAAAATAAAATAAGAAAAGTGAATAAATATTTATTTATTTTTTTCATTAATAGAGCAAATTAAGGCCGTTTATCAAAATTAGCTAATTAAATAGATGTTTTGATCCATATTCCGGAAGAAAAGGATAAAAACTCTTTAGTTAAAGGATCTGACTTCAATAAAACTTTGAAATTTATTTTTGTACTGGTCGGCAATTGTTATTCTTTCTTTATTAATAATGACCTGCCCTCTCTCCACAGATTCAACTTTATCCAATGCAATGATAAAGGACCTGTGCACCCGCATAAATTTTTTTTCGGGCAATTCCTTTTCAAGTGTTTTAAGGCTCATCAATGTAAGCACAGGTTTTTCCTGTGTCCTGATCCAGATTTTTATATAATCTTTCAATCCTTCAAAATAAAATACCTCATCCAAATTTATTTTTAGCTGTTTGTATTCTGATTTAACAAAAATGAAATTGGCCGGATGATCTTTTTCATCTTTAAGACTCAGGCGTTCCGCCGCTTTGTTAGCCGCCTTCAAAAATTCCTGATAGTTAAATGGCTTTAAAAGGTAATCCACAGCGTTTACTTTAAATCCTTCAAACGCATATTCTTTAAAAGCAGTTGTAAAGATCATTTTAATATTAGGTGACAAGGTTTGGCTAAAAGCAATTCCGCTCATGTCAGGCATTTGAATATCCAAAAAGATCAATTCGATCTTTTCTTCACTCAAAATCTTCATTGCTTCAAATGCATTTAAACATTTTCCTTTCAATTCAAGAAAAGGTGTTTTTAGAACATACCCTTCTACAAGGTCGAGAGCTAAGGGTTCGTCGTCAACAATTATACAATTTATTTTTCTCATTCTTCCTTACAATAGGGTTAAAATTAATCAGTATCAATTTCGAGCAAAACTTTAAACACATTATTTTCGACAGATGTCTTAAAATTATGTTTTCCGGGATAGGAAAGTTCTAATTGTTTACGCAAATTATATAATCCTATACCCGACCCGCTTTTGTCTTTGTCATCCTTAGGAAAGTTAGTGTTTTCAGCAATAAATATTACTTTATCTTTTTTGATCGCAAAACTAAAAAGAATATCAGATCTGTTATTGGCCGAAACCCCGTGCTTAAAAGCATTTTCAATTAATGACACAAACAACAAGGGCGCGATCTTGATCTTTTCATATAAAACAGGAAAGTTTGTTTGCACGGTGGTTTTATCAGAAATGCGCAGTTTCATTAGGGCAATATATTGTTTAACAAATTCTATCTCGTCAGATAGATCTACTTTTTCCGAAACCGTATCATATAATAAATAACGCATTAATTTTGACAGGTTATGCACCGTTTCCTGAGCAAGAGCCGGCGAACGCTCAATCAGAGCGTAAATAGTATTGAGCGAATTAAAGAAAAAATGGGGTTGCAACTGATACTTTAAATGTTGTAATTCTGATTTAAGAATTTCTTTTTCGCGTGCATTCTTTTCAGATTCGGTTTTTGCCCATTTTTCGGTAATTTTTATCGCGATGGATATAATTATCGGAAAAAAAAGATAAATGGTATCTTTATAAATGATCCATTGTTTAGTTGGCCTTGGCCTTGCAGGCAGTGAAACCACATCTTTTATATTAAAAAAGTGATGGTTTCGTAATTGAAGGTCGATCGAAACCAAAATAGCCATAAGCAATAAATTGATCCCGACAAATACCCATATTTTTTTTTCAAGAATAAATTTATCGATAAATAAAAGATAATTTAAATAAAATAAGACGGACGAATAAACCAACGGAAGCCATGTAAATTTTAAGTGCCTTTCCAGATCTACTGTATGGTTGGTTGAAAAAAGATAAGGTAAAATAAACAACAATAACCAAACCACAAGATGAATGGCAGCTTTGTATCCGGTTTGGTTCTTATTTTTTAAAACATTCATAAATTACTTTTTACAATCGTTGTATGTTTATCAAAACAGTATCCGAATTTATTCCTGTAAAAATGCCGGCGCCATTTACAACACTAGTGCTTGAATTTGTAAGGTTAGTTGAATTAGTACTTGTGTTGCCGTATAAATTAGCATAATCGGGATTTAAATGATATAAAATTAAACGGTGCATCCCGTAATATTGAAATTGCCTTGCCTGGATCATAGAAGTATTGCTTTGGTTGGGCGAACTTTTAAATGCCCGTGGCTGCGCCCCGGCAGTAGTATCTATTAATTTTGAATTAGGATCGATCACTTCGGCAAGTACAAGATAATATGAATTATCGCTGTTGTTCCAAGTTAATCTTACCGGATCCGGATTTGTACTGCCACCACCAAAGCCACCACCTTTTCCCGAATGCCTTGGTGCAATTGACATTGTAGAAACCGATTCGCCAAATCCGGTTGGTTTTGATGGTATAACTGTTACAGCCGATACATTTTTGCTGTTATAAAAAAGACTGAGACTGTATGTTATACCTTCTTTAAGAATAAGCGAAGGACTTGTAGCTGCATAACTACCAGAACCCATTGACTGCAGCGAATAAGTTCCGCTTTCATTGCTGATCGTAACAGATAAATTATCAATATCGTCGGAAGAAAACTGGGCATCAGATGCGAACGCAATAAGATGTTTAACATTTACCTTTGCGTTTGAACCAACAAGTAAATAAGATTCGATCACCGGCTTATCTTCAAACTCCGGTTTTTGAGATTCTTTTTTGCATGAAACCCAAATTATAAATATAATTATGGCTGCTATTATTTTAGTATGTTTCATTATCTTAATTTTAATGATAAGGTTATGTTAGGTGTGAATCCTAAATATCTGATATTAGTTTCAACGATTTGCTGATCAATTATCTGGTACTGATTATACCAAACATTTTTGCGGTTGTAAACGTTAAACACGGATATGCCAATGCTTCCTATATCAGCGCCTGCCTCGGTTCTGAATAGGTATGTTGCCGCAATATCCATTCGGTTATAATCGGGCAAACGCAAACTGTTTTTTGTAGTAACAGTATAATAATTCTGCGAAGAGCCGTCAAGCAGTGTTAAGTTATAAGCGCCGGAAGGAGCTGTGTAAGGCCGTCCCGCTGCATATATAACGGTTGCCGAAAAAACAAACCGTTTATATTTATAGATACCGACAACTTTTGCTTCGTTTGGCACGTCTTGATCGGCAGCATAATAATTTTGAGAATAAATATCGAACTTACTCCTGGTTTTAGACATCGTATAACTTATCCATCCTGTAAATTTTCCGTGTTTTTTCTGAATTAAAAATTCAAGTCCCTGTGAATACCCTACCCCTTTATAAAAATTTTCACTGTAATTTGCCTGCCTCGAACTTGTGTTGAACCTTAATGAATGCTGGGTAAGGCCCGACAGATCTTTATACCAGCCCTCAACACTAAATAAATAATCGTGCATGTCATAACTAAAACCGGCGATATAATGAATTGCCTGTCCAACAGGAACATTTTTTCCATCCGATAATACCCAGAAAGTTTTATTGCCATTTAAAATATCTTCTCGGGTAACTTGGTTTGCGAATTGGTAGTATCGGCCTGTTGAGGCTTTTAAACTCATGCGCCTTGTTACGTTATAAGTCGCTGCAAAACGTGGTTCATAATAATTTTGGGCTGTAACGCTATAATAAGAAGCCCGCACGCCCGGAACAAAAATTAATTTACCGTCGGCGAATTTAAATTTATTTTGTAAGTATGCTCCCGTTAATGTCCCATAGTTGTGCCTGTCCAAAATAGTTGATGTATCGTTTTGACTGTAATTATATAATATATCAAAATAAGTTCCATAAACTCCAACTCCCAGCTGATTATTTTTATTTACATCAAACGTATAATCCGATTTAATACTATAATCCTTTAGATCATTATTTTCAATTGTACCAAACTTAAATGTTTGGTCAACTCCCGCACTGTTAACCCTGGTAATTTGATTTGACAGATCACGATTACTGTAAAAGTTAGAAAAACTTACAAGCGTGTTTCCGTATATTTTGTCATTCCATTTGCGCGACCATTTAACGCTTGCGCCAACATTGCCGTATTTTGTAAGGTCTATTACCTGTCCGCTGAAACTTGGGGTTGTTGACGTTCCCGTGGCACCCGGCCTTGAAAAACTTCTGCCATTATCCAATTTATCTGTGCCGTTATAAATACTCAATGAAATAATATCTTTATCTGTTGGCCGAAAAGTGATCTTGGAATTCAGATCATAAAAAAACGATTTAACTGTATTTGATAAATTACCGCCCCTTGAACTTTGCTGACTTTTTTGCGCATTAAATTGTGTAAATATAAGGTTATAGATCGGCCCCTGATAAGATCTTCTTGCCGCTGCTAAAAAAGTAATTTTCTTTCCGATAGGGACTTCAACAAACGCGTTAGCACTCAATAAACTTATATCCCCGCCAACATTTATATTTTTTTGATTACCATCTTTGCCGGTTATTTCAACCACACTTGATAACCTTCCTCCGAATTTAGATTCAAAACCTCCTTTATAAAGCTGAACATCTTTTATCGCGTTGGAATTAAATGCACTGTAAAATCCATATAAATGGTCAACCTGATAAACCGTAAATCCATCGTATAAGACAAGGTTCTGATCAGGAGTACCTCCCCTTACATATAAACCGGAAGACGATTCATTACTTGCCGAAACCCCCGGCATTAATTGGAAAGAACGCATAATATCTTTTTCGCCAATGTTTGGCAGCTGTGCTAATTTAGCGGGCGACATTTTGATCACGCTTAAATTTTCGCTTACAGCGCTCATTAATTCTTCCTGTTCGGCGGTAATGGTGACTTCTTCAAGAACATTAGAGGATGGCTCTACTTCAATTATTAAATTAGCTCGGCTGTTCATTGGTGATAATTTAAATTCCGTTTTTTTATAACCAAGATAGTTTATAACGAGGGTAGACGTATCGGTTGGTACTTTTACAAGGGTAAAGATCCCATCTGCATTGGTGGTAGTGCCAATAGGTTTGCCTTTTAATGTTATTGTGGCAAACGGAAGTCCCTCAGTTGAATTTAAGTCAACTATTTTTCCTGACAAAGTATAATTAATTTTTTTTGGTGGGCCGTAATATACCACAGAGTTAGGTTTAAAAGTTCCGGGAACTACGGTTTCCGCAGCAAAATCGCTTACCAGATCTGGTTTTTCTTTTACTGTGTCTTTTACAGCTGTTATAGAATTTGTATTAACTAAATTTGTTACGGTTAGAAGCGCCTCATTTACCGAAGCCAATTTAATATTTTTAAAATTCGATCTATACTCTTTACTCACATCAGCCGGAGTAATATTTTCATCTTTAATAAATAAAAAAAGATTATTGTTCTTTTTGCCGCTTGCAAAAAGACCCGCCAGGGCGGGAATGCAATTTAATCTTCGCCTTGCATCGCCTTCATCATTTGGCACATAAATAAAAAGGTAATTGGCAAATTGCGGGATATTTTTAAGGGTATCGCTTTCAAAAGACTGCACGGCTGATTCCGTCGGCTTCCCAAAAACAATTACGATCGGCTTTGAGGTTGAGTTGTAGTTTCCATCCAATGTATAGCAAACATACCTGAAATAGCAAACACTGGAAGGATTATTGAAGGCGTATTGCTTTTGTGCGAAGAGATCAATTGATGAAAAAAAGAGGTCGCAAAAAATAATTAAAATCGTTATAAACCTCATTACTTCAAATTTTTTTTGCCTGCTTTTGGTGGCTATATGCTTTGCTGATATTAAAGAAAATCAAATTTAGAATTAAAAACCCGTTTTTGCTTTAAAAATCGAAGTAGTGAGTTATTTAATAGATGAGATACGGTTTTTTTATCTATCAAAAGCGGGAATCAGTTTAGGCAAAAACCATTCTTAAAAGCTTAAATCGAAATTCACTTTCATATTTTTCTATAAGGACGCTTTCATAAATACCGGAAACAATATTCACGCAATCTTTCAGTTCGTAATTAGCTTTAACGTAGCTTAGAGCTTCTTCTCCCAATTTTGATCTTAGTTGAGGATCTTCAATTAACATTTTAATTGCGTTTGCCAGTTCCAGGGGATCGTTCATTTTAATTATTATGCCCAAGTTCGGTTTAACAATTTCGATCAAGCCGGGTGCATTTGTTACAATTACAGGTTTTGCGCAGGCCATAGATTCTAACACCGAAACTCCAAAGCTTTCTTTAATATTGCTAACGTTTAAATAAATATCAAGTAAATTATGGTAATAGGGAACTTTTTCGGTTGGTATTTTTCCGATAAAAGAAATGGTATCGCTTAAATTTTGATCTCTTACTAATTGTCGGTAATGATTTGCCTTGCTTCCGTTTCCAACAAATAAGACTTTAAATTTAATATCGTGCCGGGTACTCTTTAATATCTGAACAGCTTTAATAATATCATTTATTCCATATCTTTCTTCAAGCGATTTTATTATCCCCAGATGCAGAATTTTTTTCTCTTCATCCGTTTTTACCTCTTTAGGATAGAAAACGCCTGTATCTACGCCAAACGGAGTTACCTCAATATTTGCATTTGTATAAAACTCAAGTTCCTTTTTCATCGCAAAACTTGTGGACAATAATTTATCGGAACATTTTAAATTTAATTTAAATAATAATTTGTGAAAAATAGATTTGCGTGGAAACTCAAACACATCCGAGCCCCAAACCGAAAGCACAAAAGGGTGAAACCCGCTTAAAGCGCCTAGTAGCCCATAACTTGTTGCGTAATGTGCGTGAACAATATCCGGTTTAAACGATTTAATTATTTTGTGCAGGCGGGGCAATTTTAAAAAATATTTTAATTTGATCTTTAATGCCGACGAATTGGTGTAATATGCCGGCTCGCACAATAAAATAATATTTTCATTCTTATCGTACCATTTTTCAACCGATCTGTTTAAACTAAATATGCCTATTGAATAATGCCTATCGGCTAATGCCAGCGCCCATTTTTCGGTGTGGGAAGAAGTTACATCGGCGAGGAGTAATATTTTTGGACGCATTTGGCTGATCCTCTTTTTAATAAAATGAATAGCCGAATAAGAGAATCGAGAAAACCAAACAATCTTAAACTTATGATGACTCTCTTATTACGGCGTATCCATATTGCGTAACCAAAGTTGGTCACAAAATATATGACTAAAAACTTAAATAGAAGTTTAACCGTATTTTATAGATAAAAGGGGATTTAACACTTAATAGAGGGCATGAATTTGAAAGTGCTTCCCAAAGTTTTTTTAATTATACGCTGTTAGATCTTTACACCGAGTAAAGTAACATCGTCGATCTGTTCGTAACTGCCTTTCCAATTTTTAAAAGCAATATCAAGTATTTCTTTTTGCTTTAATAAAGGCAATGAAGTATTTGCAAGCAAAAGTTGCTGTAAATTTTTAGCTGTAAATTTTTTATTTTTTTCGCCGCCAAATTGATCCGGAAACCCGTCGGTTAAAGCGTAAATGGTATCGCCGCTTTGCAACTGAATAGTATGTAATGTAAAAGGTTGCTGATCTTTTTCGTGCTTTCCGATCGGCATTTTATCCGGTTTCACTTCAATTAATTCTGCATGAGCAGCCGGGTATTTTCGTATGATCCAAACCGGATTATTTGCCGCGGCCGCATAAAGTATTTTGTTCTTAAAATCAAAACACATTAAGCTGCAATCCATGCCATCGTGCCCACCACTTGTGCCATCGTTTTTAAGGTATTGAATAATTCTTGAGCGCGTTTCAAATAAAATTTTATCCGGCGAAACAGATCCTTTTGTAACCATTTCGTTTAAACAAGCAATGTTAAGCATACTCATAATTGCCCCCGGCACACCATGTCCGGTACTATCGGCTACCGCCAGGGCAAAGTTTCCGTTGGCCAAAGGCGATGTCCAGTAAAAATCGCCGCTCACAATGGCTTTTGGTTTAAACAAGATGAAATTTTCTGTAAAATTATTTTGTAAAACCTCTTCGCTTGTAAGCAGCGCTTTTTGAATAAGCTGCGCGTAATTAATACTATCAACAATTTCCTTTTGCTTTTCTTCTACCAAATGTTTCTGTACCTCAATTATTCTTTTTTGCTTTTGAGTAATTCTGAACCTGTTAAACATAAAGCCTGAAAAAATAATTACTAATAATAAGCCTCCAATTAGCCCGATCCGTTGCGTTTTTTCGTGGCTTCTCTCCACATCCATCACTTTTCTTTCCTGACTTAACTTTAAACTATCCGCTTCCGTTTTTAAATGGTACTCATATTCCAATTCTTTTTTTTCGGCTGCTTTTTGTGCCGCCTGATTATTCATACTGTCACGCATAACAATATAAATATTAAACATTTCCATACTTTTTTTATAATCGCCTTTTGCTATATAAATATCTTTTAGTAACTCGGCGGCGCGCTTAATAACATCCGGGTAACCAATTTCTTTTCCTAAAGTGAGCGAGCGCATCGAATTTTTTTCAGCTTCATCGTAATTTTTTTTAAAATAATTTATCGATCCAATACTATTTATAACAATAGCTTCGCCCTGCTTATCATTACGGCTCTGGCGAATTTTTAAACATTTGCCATAATAATCAAGTGCCTTATCATAATCCAATAAGAATTTATGAATGGTGCCAATATTATTATAAGATACCGCAATGCCCAGTGAGTCGCGGATACTTTCTTTTATTTTTAAACTTTTTGTATAATATTCGAGCGCTTTAAAAAATCCTGCTTTCCTACAAATGTCTTTTACAGTTGATATGCAATCCGGGTCACCAAAATTTCTGTACAAAAAGCCCAAATTGTTCAATGTTTCGGCTATGCCGCGTTTATCATTTATTTCTTCTCTTAACTTAAGGCTTTTTTGATAATACTGAAGTGCCCTTGCCATATCATGTTCGGTTTGATAAACAAAACCGATATTGTTTAGCGATTGCCCTAAGCCTACTCTATCATTAATTTCTTCCTGTATCTTCATTCCTGCATGATAATATTCTAAAGCCAGTGTAATACTATTTTTATTTTGGTAGATATACCCAATATTATTTAATGAACTTGCTTTGGTAAGCAAATAAGATCTTTTTTCGGCCGGATTGGCTTTATTCAGATTCTTATCACATAATTCTATAGCCAATTTGCAAAGCGGAATAACCGTATCGGGCTTTGATAGATATAATAACTCTGTATATGCATAATAAATTCGCGCCCTTACTGTATCGTTTGAGGCACTTTTGAATTCAACCTTCAAAGAATCAATTAGTTTATTCATTTTATTCTGTGCCTTAAAATTTAATGAAAGAAATACAAGGCCAAACAGAACTTGTTTAAACGTAAATTTATAAGACTTAAAATAACAATGAAATAGCATAGTTATAAAACAGTTTGTTTAATTTTTCAGATACTAAAACTACAAGATATTATTGAATAATTTCCATTTCACGGCCTTACGATAACAACATTCTTTTCCTGAAAAAACTCTATTTAACATAAGTTCGCTATAATAATGGGACAATTTTAATCCCGCATAGTTTAATTGGTTTTTTAACTTATTTTTTAATTGCAACATTAAAATTATGTATGTAATGCTGTTGCAATTTATCAAATAACCCTTTTGATTTTCAACTGTTTAGCCCTTGGCAACTTAGCTATACGCTTTTGCAACCTGGGTAAACTACTTTTTTTTTATTAGGCGGTTACTTTGTATCATAAAACTAAAAAACAATTATTATGAAAACAATTTTACAAAAAACAGCGGCAGTATTTTTACTTGCCATCCCATCACTTGTAACATCACAAGTTCAAAAAAGTCTTGCCATAGACTTAACAATAGGCTTAAATTACGCTTACGATCCGCCTACAGGCTGTAACAACCAGATCAACAATATTTCTGTTGATATTTGCAATAATGGATCGAGCTCGGCGGGTTCCTTTTTAGTTGGCATTTATCTTTACGACCCAGCAACAACAAAACATTGGGTACTTGACCAAACCACTGTTAATTCATTAAGCGGAAACGCGTGTACTAACATTAGTAACTGGAATATTAACATGAATAATTACCCAAGTTTACCTGCTCCGGGAAGTAACTATCGTGTGGGTGTTTGGGCTGATACCGCTAATGTTATAACCGAATCGAACGAAAATAATAACGCTTCATTATTATCCGGAAATATTCAGGTTTGTGCGGCTTCAACCGGAATTAAAGAAACAGGAATGCTTCTCACCTCTTTTAACACGTCGCCAAATCCGGCAAGTTCGGCGGGGCAATTAAATTTTAATTTACTGAAAGAAGAAAACGTGGCCATCACTATTTGTGATCTAACAGGAAAAGTAGTTGCAAAAATATTTGAAGGAACACTTTTATCGGGCGAACAAAAAATTAATTTTAATGTAGCCGATCTAACCGATGGTGTTTATTTTACAGCGCTAAAAACATCGGGTGGTTTAGTTACACGAAAATTAATGGTTCAGAAATAATTTTTTGTTTGGTTAAGAGGTCGTTTAAATTTTAACAACCTCTGCGAATAAGACCCTCTCGTTTAATAACGGGAGGGTTTTGTTTTAACCGTTATTTATGAAAGATTTAAGCCCGTAATTCATATAATAAACTGTTAAAATTTTAGCCTGATTCTGCGTATTTACCTGCATTTTAAGCGAATATTTATAAAACCTAAAATAATTGTGTTTTACACAGTAGATTTTATTAAATTTGGTAACAAACCTAATGGAGATCTCGGAAAAAAATATAGCCGATAACATGCTTTATAATTTATTTAAGAGTTTCGAAAATTACTCTTTAAGTTATGTTTACAAAGGCATTTTTAATCCCAACCTTACCGATAAAATTTTAGCGCTCACCGAAACCAACATGACCATAACGGGTGAAGTGCCCAAAACACAAAAAAAGGTATATTTTGTGATGGTTGAATCGCTTCAAAATATTACCCGCCACCAAGACGTAACACAATCGGCCGATAACCAGGCTTTTTTTGTGGTTCAAAATAAAAATGGCATTTACGATCTTACCAGCGGCAATGTGGTTGAACAGGCAAATATTAGCGATCTTAAATTACAACTCGATAAAATAAATTCGCTTAACGCGGATGAATTAAAAGAGCATTACAAATTTGTTTTAGAAAATACAGGCATGTCTGATAAAGGCGGAGCAGGCCTTGGACTTATTGAAATGGCAAGGCGTTCGGGCAATAAGCTCACATACGATTTTGAAGCCTTGAGCGATAAATTATCTTATTTTTATTTTAAATCAAAAGTTGCCGCCGTTCCCGAAACCGACGAGAATGAGAGGTTAAAAGATGTAAAACAGTTGCACGAGTTTGCGCGAACAAATCACGTAAGTATGATCTATCAGGGAATTTTTACCCATGATAATTTAAAGAGTTTGCTTACCATGACGGAAGGCAGCGTTGCCAAAAATGATCTGGCCTTTAAACGCAAAGCTGTAAATGTAATGGTTGAGTTACTTCAAAATATTTGTAACCACGCCGGTACCTTAACGCCTGAGGTTGAAGGCAAACCCGGAATGCTGATCGTATGTACTACCCCAACGGGCTGTAATATTATGTCGGGAAATTACATCAGCAACGAAACCGTTCTTGCCTTTACTTCTAAGGTTGACAGGGTGAATGCATGTAACGAAAATGAATTGGATGACTTATATACAGAAATAATAATGAAGGAACATGAGCCCGGGCAAAAAGGCGCGGGATTAGGATTTATTGATATGCGGATGAAAAGCACAGGAAAAATTGATTATTCGGTTAAAGAAATTAATGCTGCGTTTTCTTTTATTTCTATAACAGTTTTTATACCTTTCTGAAAATATGTTGGACGAGTTAAAAATTGAAGCTTCAGAAGATACACCTCTTGTGTTATTCGATAAAAAGAGCGGCCATTTAAAATTAAGCGGGCGTTCGTTACCGGAAGATGCTTTCTCATATTACGTTCCGGTAATTGACTGGATCGTTGAATATTCAAAATTACCAAATCAGGAAACCGTTTTTACTTTTGATCTTGAATATTTTAATACCGCATCGGCAAAACAAATTTTTAAAATTTCGGGATTATTAACCGAGCTTGCCAAAAAAAATAAAGTAATTATTAAATGGCATTACGATGATGGCGATAGAGACATGCAATCATCGGGTGAACGGTTTGCAAAATTATGCGGTGGCACTTTTGAATTGATAAAAAATTGATCCTGTTAAACCTTAAAGCCAGCCACCAAAATATCGTCTGTTTGTCTTCGCGCACCTTTCCAGTTATTGTGAGCTTGTTTTAATTCTTCGCCGGGGTTAGCGCTATGCATATCGGTTTTACGGATCCACTCTTCAAAATTTGTAACCAAAAATTTACTATCGCCGGGCCCGCCAAATTGGTCGTAATATCCATCGGTGCTCATAATTACAAAACTTCCTTCTTCTAATTTATATTCTTTGCTTGCAAAATGTTTATCCGAAATTGCCATGCTGCCGCCAATAGAATAAATATCTCCTGTCAATTCGGTAACCGTGTTTTTATTTTTTATGAAAATAGAATGATTTGCCGTGGCGTATTTTAATACATTACTTTTCTTTTTTTCAATACAACAAATACTAATATCCATTCCGTCATCTTGTGTATTCAGATCGTTATCCTGCTGATGAAGGGCGTGCATTACGCCGTTATTTAAATGGCTGAGAATTTCTCCCGGATCGGTAATATTGTTTTGATTGATGGTTTCGTTTAAAAGAGTATTGCCTATCATACTCATTAACGCTCCCGGAACCCCGTGGCCCGTACAATCGGCCACTATAAAAAAAGTGTGCTGATCGGTTTCGCTAAACCAGTAAAAATCGCCGCTCACAATATCTTTGGGTGCATAAAATAAAAAGAAATTTTTTAAATGTTTGTTTATTAATTCCGTTGGCGGAAGTATCGCGTTTTGGATCCGTTTTGAGTAATTGATACTGTCGGTTATTTGCCGGTTCTTGGTTTCTATTTTTCCATAAGCATCGGTCAGCTGCAGGTTAGCTTTCTTTTTTAAATTATAACGGCTCAATAAAACAAAACCCAGTATCATTATAATAAGAATACCGCCAATGGTTGAGCCGATATAAACATTTTTACGATAAAGTTTTGCTTCCTGAATTTCCCTGTCGGTATTTAATTTTTCTATCTCTCTGTCTTTTTGCGACGATTGGTAAAGGGCTTGCATTTGCTCAACGCTGTGCCTATTTTTTTCATTTAATAAGGAGTCTTTGATGGAATTATAAACGTGTAAAAATTCGTCGGCTTGTTTATAGTCACCTTTTTTTTCATAGGCTGCCACCAATTGTTCCGCTGCATCCAATATTAACGTTTTATCCCTTACTTGTGTACTTAACCTAAACCCTTCCAGCAAAAAATCAATGCCTTCCGCTACGTTCCCGGTTTCGTATAATATTCTTCCCTTTTTTGATAAGGCTTCTGCCTGCCTGTCAACTGAAAGACCGTTCTTTTTTACATCATCGAGCAAATATTGAAAATAAGAAAGTGATCTTTTATAATAGTCGTTGTTTTTTTCTTTTAGGGCCATGTCCAGATAAACGCCTCCAAGATTCAAGCTTATCATGGCAATACCATTATTGTCGCCACTGCGTTTATAAATGATGTAACATTTATCATAATACTCAAGCGCCTTTTTATAATCCTGTTTTGATTTGTAGGCGTTACCAATATTATTATACGAATTGCGTAACTGACTGGTATCATTTATTTCGGTTCTTAATTTTATACATTTAAGATGGTATTCAATTGAACGATCAAAGAATAAATTATCTTTGGTAAGGTCTCCCTTACTATTATAAAAATTACCAATATTATTGTAGCAGTTCGAAAGACCCTCCCTATCATTTATTTTTTCGAAGAGGTTGGCCGATTTAATTGTGTACTCAAGCGCCTTGTCAAAATAATTTTGTTTTCCGTATATAACACCAATTTTTCGAAGGCACAAGGCCCTCATTTTTTCGTCGGCAATTTTATCGCTGTAATTTGTTATTTCAGAAATTAATGCCAATACAATTTCCGGCTGGGTGTAATAGGTGTATGAGTAATTAACAAACAATGCAATTTTAAGCGAATCTTTATTGCCACTGTTGATCATGTTGCGAAGTGAGTCGGCGGGGGTCCACTCGCCTTTGCAGTGCAAACTAAAAAGAATAAGAACAGATAAACAGAATTTAAAACGCATTAAAAATTGCTCTTAATATGGTTGTGTTGGTTTTTAAAGATACTAAAGGCGCGTCTAATCTATGGCTTAATATTTTTTTCTACCCTGTTTAGGCAAAAATTATTTTCGG
>JANYBY010000062.1 GCA_025360565.1 Bacteroidota bacterium | reverse complement strand
GGATATTTTAATTGAAGGCGGAACGATCACTGAGATAAAAAAATCTATTTCTCCAAAAGGAAACGTAAAAGTAATTGAAGGTGAAGGGCTCTGCGTTTCAACAGGATGGCTGGATATGCAAACGGTTTCCTGCGATCCCGGATTTGAACACAAAGAAAATGTGGAGACCTTGTTGGATTGCGCCGCTGCCGGAGGATTTACAGGCATCTGCATCCACAATTACAATCAGCCTGCGCTTCATGGCAAATCGCAAATTGAATACCTGATAAATAAAACAAAAAATAAAGTAGTGCATGTTTATCCCGTTGGTACCATTACAGTTGAAGGCAAAGGAAAAGACCTGGCGGAAATGTACGACATGAAGCTTTCGGGCGCTGTTGCTTTCAGTGATCATAAAAATTCGGTTAAAGATGCGGGAACAATTACCCGCGCGCTTGAGTACACAAACAATATCAATTCATTCATCATCACCCATTGCAACGACGAAAGTATTTCACATGGCGGACAAATGAACGAAGGTGAAACCTCTGTAGGCCTTGGTTTAAAAGGTATTCCCGGCCTTGCCGAAGAAATAATGCTGCAGCGGAATTTATCTATTTTAGAGTACACCGGCGGCAAATTACACATCCCAACCATCAGTACTAAAGGCAGTGTTGACTTGATCAAAAAAGCAAAAGCAAACGGTTTGAATGTTACTGCGGGCGTTGCGAGTGTAAATTTATTGTTGGATGATTCGGTGTTGAAAGAGTTTGACACGAATTATAAATTGAATCCCCCATTACGAAATAAAAAAGATGTTCAGGCATTACGCAACGCGGTAGAAAGCGGAATAATAAATGTGATCGTAAGTGACCATTTACCACAAGATGTTGAAAGTAAGGAACTGGAATTTGATCTGGCAGAAAATGGAATTATAAATCTGCAAACTTCTTTTAACTGCGCATTAGAAGCATTGAAGGAAGAAAATATTGATGTGATCGTGAAGTGCTTAACAAGCGCACCGAGAGAGATATTGGGAGTAACCGAACCCGAAATTAACGAAGGCAGCGAAGCCAATTTAACTATTTTCAGCTTAAGTCAGGAAACAGTACTCACTGAGAAAACAAATAATTCAAAATCAAAAAACTCTCCTTTTTTTAATAAACACTTTAAAGGAAAAATAATTGGTGTGATAAATGGTGGGAAGAGTTTTTTTAATTAGGAAGCTTAACCGCAAAGTGCGCTAAGAAACCGCAAAGAACGCTAAGGCAATACTCTTCTGTCACCTTTGCGACCTTAGCGCTTATCCTTTGCGTTCACAGCGGTTAAAAAAGCGGTGCAATGTTACTTTCTCCTAAAAACTTCTTTTGAAAATTACAAGCAATCTCTTTAATTTTCCTTTTCTAAATTGTTACTATGAGCGAACTATCCTTTCACTTTAAAATTGCCAATCTACTAAATCTTCATTCAAAAGATGTTACCGCCACTATTCGTTTATTGGATGAAGGCGGAACAATACCATTTATTTCACGTTACCGCAAAGAAGCCACCGGCGGGCTGGATGAAGTGCAAATTGCGAATATTCGCGATGAGATCGAAAGATTGCGTCAGCTTGAAAGTCGCCGCGAAAGTATTTTAAATTCGATTGAATCGCAGGGAAAATTGACCGAAGAATTAAAGAAATCGATCTTAGAAGCCGAAACACTTTCTAAACTGGAAGATCTTTATCTTCCATACAAACCAAAACGCCGCACTAAAGCTACCATTGCAAAAGAAAAAGGCCTTGAGCCTTTGGCGCAATTTATATTAGAGCAAAAAAATAATTCGGTAATTGAAGAAGCCGAAAAATTTATTTCATTGGAAAAAGAAGTTACCTCCGCGGAAGAAGCATTGCATGGCGCCCGTGATATTATTGCTGAAATAATGAGCGAAGATGTAATTGTAAGAGAAAATATCCGCGAATTATTTAAACGCACCGCAAAAATAAAAAGCAAAGTAATAAAAGGAAAAGAAGAGGTTGGTGAAAAGTTTGAAGATTATTTTGAGTGGGAAGAAAAACTGGTAAATTGTCCCTCGCACCGGATGCTGGCCATGCGGCGGGGAGAGAAGGAAGATATTTTGATAATGGATATTTTGGTTGATAACGAAGAAGCTTTACATGTAATTGAGAAAAAAATAATTACTTCCCGAGGTGAAAGCGCCAATCAACTTAAATTGGCCATAGAAGACGGTTTTAAACGATTACTGCAGCCGAGCATTGAAGCCGAAATGCGGGTAATGACAAAATTGAGTGCCGACGAAAAAGCCATTACCGTTTTTGCAGACAATTTACGCGAATTGCTTTTGGCATCGCCTCTCGGACAAAAAACAATTTTGGCCTTAGATCCCGGATTTAAAAGCGGTTGCAAATTGGTGGTGTTGAATAAAGAAGGAAAACTGATGGAAGAAACCGTAATTTATCCGCATCAGCCAATGAATAAAGTTACCGAAGCGGAAATGATCGTTTTGGTGTATTGCCAAAAATACAATGTTGAAGCCATTGCAATTGGCAACGGTACAGCATCACGCGAAACAGAACAGTTTGTAAAAAATATTGATGTGCTGCCAAAATCTATCCCCGTAATTGTGGTGAGCGAGGCCGGAGCCTCTGTATATTCTGCTTCAGACGTGGCGCGCGAAGAATTTCCAGATAAAGATGTAACGGTAAGGGGCGCGGTTTCTATTGGTCGCCGTTTAGCCGATCCTTTGGCAGAATTGGTAAAGATCGACGCGAAGTCGATCGGCGTTGGACAATATCAGCACGATGTAGATCAATATTTATTAAAAAATAAATTAGATGAAGTGGTTGGAAGTTGCGTAAACGCGGTTGGCGTTGAATTGAACACGGCTTCAAAACAGCTGCTGTCGTACGTTTCAGGTATTGGCCCAAGCTTAGCTCAGAATATTGTTGAGTATCGGAATGAGAAAGGAGCATTCAATTCTCGAAAAGAATTACTAAATGTTTCGCGGATGGGTGAAAAAGTATTTGAACAATGCGCAGGATTTTTGCGCGTGAGAAACGGTGTTCACCCATTGGATAAAAGCGCGGTGCATCCCGAAAGTTATCACATTGTAGAAAAAATGGCAAGCGATCTGAATTGCAGCATTGACGATCTGATCGAAGAAAAAGAATTGAGAAAAAAAATTCAGTTGCAAAAATATGTTACCGAAACCGTTGGTTTACCAACGTTGAAGGATATTGTTATTGAATTAGAAAAACCGGGACGCGATCCCCGAAAAGGCTTTGAAGCATTTAGTTTTGATGAAAATGTTCATGAAATAAAAGATCTGCGTGAAGGCATGCGTCTTCCGGGCATTGTAACCAATGTAACTAACTTCGGCGCTTTTGTTGATGTGGGCGTGCATCAAGATGGACTGGTTCATATCTCGCAATTATCAGATACGTTTGTGGATGATCCGAATAAAATTGTAAAAGTGGGGCAACAGGTTTGGGTAAATGTTACCGAAGTGGATGCCAAACGAAAACGAATTGCCTTGAGTATGAAAGGAGAGACGGTTAGTAAACAAGTGGCAGTTGGCAGTAAGCAGCCTGCAAAAGTTAAGGAAGAACAATACGACCCAAACGATATGAACAGCGCTTTAGCAGCATTAAAGAGCAGGTTTAAAAAATAACCTGAAAATATATGACGCAAGCTTACGGGATCATAGGAAAAAAACTTTCACATTCATTCTCGCGAATTTATTTTGAAAAAAAATTCAAGGAGAATAACCTGGACGATTGCAGTTATTCTAATTTTGAGATCGCATCTGTTTCGGAGTTTTCAAATACTCTAAAAAATAATAAAAATTTAAAGGGGTTAAATATTACAAGTCCTTACAAAGAAGAAATAATCCCGTTTTTAAATGAACTTTCAGAAGAAGCCCGCGAGATTGGCGCTGTAAACTGTATCAAGATAGTTAATGGCAAACTTACAGGTTATAATACCGATGTTTACGGATTTGCGCAAAGTATAAAGCCGTTTTTAGATAACAATCACCAAAAAGCGCTAGTACTTGGAACCGGCGGTGCAAGTAAGGCTGTGGCCTTCGCGTTAAAAAAAATTGGAGTTGAAGTTTTTTTTGTAACGTCTTCAAAAAATAAAAAAAGTGAGAATTGTTTTTTTTATCAAGAGTTAAATCAGCAGGTTTTAAACGCGTTCAAATTAATTGTAAATACCAC
>JANYBY010000271.1 GCA_025360565.1 Bacteroidota bacterium | reverse complement strand
TGGGAAGCGGTTTTCAAATTGCCATGCGCGACCTGGATATTCGCGGTGCGGGAAATTTATTGGGCGGCGAACAAAGCGGCTTTATTAATGATATGGGTTTTGATACCTATATGAAAATTTTAAACGAAGCGGTAGATGAATTGAAAGAAGAAGATTGGTATCAGGAAACAATGGGGGCCAATGGGCAGGAATTAGACCGATCTGTTTTCTCGCGACAATTTGTAAAAGAAACCGTAATTGAAACCGACCTGCAATTATTGATCCCTGAAGTTTATGTGAGCAGTATCACCGAACGTTTATTGCTGTATCGCGAATTGGATAATATTACAAAGGAAGAGGATCTGCAAATGTTTGAAATAAACATAAAAGACCGATTTGGCCCATTACCGAACGAGGCCGTTGAATTGATCAATTTGGTACGAATGCGGTGGAAGGCGATGAAGTTGGGCTTTGAAAAACTCACTTTAAAAAATAACAAAATGCTTACTTATTTTTTAAGCAAAAAAGGCAGCGATTATTTTAACAGCCCTATGTTTCACGCGGCTTTGGCGTTTGCACAAAAATACCCCGCCCGATGTACTTTGCGCGAACAAAACAATCGTTTATGGATAACAATTGAAGACGTAAGCTCAATAAAAAAAGCATCGGAAGCACTAACTCAAATAGAAAGCTTAATTTTGACCGATAAACAAGTCAGTTGATTATTTGATAAACATAACTGACTGTTTACGGTTCAACCACAGGAGTTGTAGATGCAAAAAAGATCCCGTTCCATAATTATTTTAAGTGTGCTTTTCGGGTACATCATTTTGCAATTTTTATGGTGGGAAATATTATTGGTTAAACAAACCGGGCAAATAATTGACGGCAAACAACAGCTGATCGAATTATCATCCACCAACGCTGAGGTTATAAAAACCGAAGTAGAAAAACTGCATCACAAAAAAAACGGGCAGGTAATTATGGTTGTTGGTGAAGGCACTGTTTTTTTATTGTTATTGATCTTTGGGATCTATAAAATAAAACAAGCATACGATAAAGAAGAAGCCTTAAGTAATCAGCAAAAGAATTTTTTCCTGAGCATTACGCACGAATTAAAAACGCCGATCGCCGCAACTAAATTACAGCTGCAAACCTTACAAAAGCACAAATTGGCGCCAGAAAAACAAAATGAATTAATTGCTAACGCCCTTGTGGAAACCGAGCGGTTAAACGCTTTGATAGATAATGTTCTTTTAACAAGCAGGTTGGATGCGGGCGAATATATTTTCAAAAAAGAAAAAGAAAGTATTAGCGAAACGATAGAAGCCATTTTAAACCGCTATTACAAAAATGAGATAACAAAAAACGAATTGAGTTTTACTGCTGAAAAAAATATTTTTCTTCAAATCGATAAAACTGTGTTTCCTTCCATCATCCTTAATTTGGTTGATAATGCCGTTAAATATTCGTTCGATAAAAAAAATATCGCTGTAGTTCTTAAAAAAGTCGGTTCAATAATTCATCTAACGGTTAGCGATGTGGGTTGCGGTATTTCGGATGAGGACAAGAAAAAGATCTTTAATAAATTTTACAGGGCGGGTAATGAAGAAACGCGGTCGGCAAAAGGCACAGGTTTAGGTTTGTACATTGTAAATTATTTGGTGCAAAAACACAATGGCAAACTCACGGTAAAAAACAATTCCCCGAAAGGAAGTATTTTTGAAATTAAATTTAATGAAAGTTAAATCATTTATAATTCTGCAAGTAATTTGCCTCAGCTTTTTGTGGAGCTGTTATTCAACACCCAATTCTGAATTTGCGGTTACAGATAAACTTAAAATAAAAGCCCTGTTAAGCGATGTAAAAACCGATCCTTCCATAAAATATGCCAAACGTTTTTCTTTGGCCGAGAACGAAAAATGCAGAGTTGCATATTTATTTGGCAATGCTAATAATATGGATACTACCGTCACTTTTATTTTTTTAAAAGACACTTCCCTTAAAATAAATTCAATTCAAAACATATTTGTGTTTAGATCTTCCTGCAAAAAAATTGCTTCACTAAGCAGTGTTTACACAAGTATGCTTTGCGAATTGGGAGAATTAAGTCACATTGCGGCGATCGATAACATTGATTATTATAACAATGTCGCCATTATAAACACACACAAGAATGACACGCTGGCCCTGGCCGAGCTTTCCAAAAATCCGGAACTCGACGTTGAAAAAACAATTTCTTTGAACCCCGATATCGTTTTTAATTTCGGAATGGGAAATCCAGGTAAAGGCCCGAATGAAAAAATACTGTTGGCAAAAATACCCATGGTTTTAATTGTTGATCATTTAGAAGAAACGCCCCTAGCGCGTGCCGAATGGATCAAATTCATTGCCGCCTTTTTTGGGAAAGGATCAACGGCTAATTTTATTTTTAAAGCGGTCGAAAAAAATTACACCGAATTAAAAAACATTGCCTTACAAGCAAAAACAAAACCAAGCGTTTTTACCGAAATAAAATACGGCGATATTTGGTATGTGCCGGGCGGAAAAAGTTTTATGGCCACTTTTTTTAAAGATGCCAACGCCGATTATATTTGGAAAGAGGATGCCAACACCGGAAGTTTGCATTTGGGTTTTGAGCAAGTGTATAGCAAAGCAAAAAACGCCGATTTTTGGCTGAACCTCTCTTTACTAAAAACAAAGAAAGAACTTTACGCGATGGAAAAAAGATACGCCGAATTTAAAGCGTATAGATCCGAAAGTTTGTACAACAACAATAAAATAGCCAATGAAAAAGGATACAGTATTTATTGGGAAACAGGCATAATGTTCCCCGATAAAATATTAAGCGACCTCATTTTAATTTTTCATCCTGAATTAAGTTCACAGATAAAAAACGACATGTACTATTATAAAAAATTAGACTAAGATTGTTTAGATCAACGAGTATAAAATTTTTGCTGCTTATCATCTTGTTCTTAGCGGGATGTTTTTTCAGTCTTTTGTTTGCAGGCAGCCAAACGGCCGAATTAAGCGGCAATTCATTTATTTTTTGGGAGATTCGTGTGCCAAAAACCGTTACCGCTATTTTAGCGGGTAGCACACTTTCTGTTGCAGGATTAATTTTGCAGATCATTTTCAGAAACCCTTTGGCAGGCCCATATGTTTTGGGGATAAGTTCCGGCGCTTCGTTATTGGTAGCCTTGACAGTTTTATCGGGCACTACGATCGGCTTATTCAATAATTATTTTTTGGGCAAGAGCCTCATTATTTTATCGTCGGTAATTGGCAGCATTTTAGTTACACTTCTAATTTTATTTCTTTCCAAAAAAGTAACCAGCAATGTTATTTTATTACTCATTGGTTTAATGCTTTCGCAAATATGCGGGGCATTAGAAGGGGCGCTTGAATATTTTGCCAATCCTAACGACCTTAAAAATTTTGTAATGTGGGGCATGGGCTCGCTCTCTAATACCACCAATGCTGATCTTTTAATTTATTTGCCCATTGCAATTGTTTTTATTGGCTCGATTATTTTTTTTATTAAACCGCTCAACGCTTTTTTACTTGGGCAAAACTATGCCCTTAACCTTGGCATTAATTATTCAAAAAATCGGTTTTACCTCATTTTAATTTCATCGGTATTAACGGGCATTACAACCGCCTTTTGCGGTCCGGTTGCTTTTGTTGGCATTGCCGTTCCTTTATTATCGCGCATTATTTTTAATACCTCACAGCAAAAGATCCATTTATTTTCCTGCGCCTTGATCGGCAGCTGCATCTTATTATTTTCAGATGTGATTTGCCATACGTTTTCGCGCAGCGCCACTTTACCTGTTAATATGGTTACTACGTTTATTGGAGCGCCATTGGTTATTTATTTACTTTTTAAAAATAAACAATGGTAAATACCACCGGCATAAAAATTATTAATGGAACCTTTGGTTACAAAAAAGGTGATCATCTCATCCCGATCCTTAAACAAATTAATTTAGAAATAAATGCGGGCGATTTTGTGGGCGTAGTTGGTTTGAACGGAAACGGAAAATCAACTTTATTAAGATCCATTTGCGGGCTCTTGCCAATTTTAGGCGGTGAAGTTTTAATTGAAGGCGAAAATATTTCTTCCATACAAAATAACGAATTGGCAAAAAAAGTATCCATCGTTTTAACTGAAAAAATCTCCGGCTTCAACTTAACGGCATACGATGCGGTGGCGGCGGGACAATTGCCTTACACCAATTTATTCAATCAACTTCAAAAAAGTAATCTCGAAATTGTTAACGAGGCTATTGAAATTAGTGGACTGAGAGAACATCAGCAAAAACTATTATCCGAATTAAGCGACGGGTTATTTCAAAAGACCATGATCGCAAAATCAATTGCCCAACAAACACCAATTATGTTGTTGGATGAGCCGAGCGCTTTTTTGGATTTTGCAAGTAAACACCGTTTGTTCACACTTTTAAAAGATCTTACCGTACAAAAGCAAAAGTGTGTTGTTGTAAGTTCTCACGATCTGGAAATGGTGACTAAATACTGTACTAAGTTGGTGTTGGTAAAAGAACCTTCGGTGCAGATAATTTCTGTGAAAGATGCAAGATCAAATCCGGTTTTTGAAGAATTAACCGCCGGGTACTTATAAACATTTAAATTTTTTTTTACTGTTGTATTAAATTAAAATATATTTTTGCTCACTATTATGACCCTTATCGTTAAAAAATCTCAGTTGCCTAAAGCCGGCAAAGGATTGTTTACTAAAGTACCAATCAAAAAAGGCGAAAAAATTATTGAATACAAAGGCGAGATCATCGACTGGAAGCAATACACAAAACGTGTTGCTGAAAATAAAGACGGCTACCTTTTTTATATTAATAATAAACGATGCATCGACGCTTTTCCAACCCCAAGGCACAAAGCCCGCTATGCAAACGACGCTGCAGGCTTAAGCCGTGTAAAAGGTTTAAAAAATAACAGCTCTTATGGGGTTTTTAAGGACAAGTGTTTTATTGTAGCCGAAAAAAATATTGCTAAGGGCGAGGAAATTTTAGTCACCTATACCAAGGAATATTGGGATTGCGTTCGTTATAACATCAAACACGGCTACCATAAAGTGAATAACGGCAAAAAGTAATTTTCTTTTTATATCTTCAAGGTCTCATTCACGGTATCGGCGTTTCTAAAAAGTCAATTTAACAAGGCTTTCAATCCCGATAACTATCGTGATGGAAACGTTTACATCGATAAAATGAGGCTTTCAATTTTTTTGTAACAAAGTAAAATTGATCTTTGTAGAAGTGGCATGAGTAAATTTTTAATAATTGGGTTGGGAAATATAGGCGATGAGTATGAAAATACCCGTCACAATATTGGTTTTAAGATCGTGGAGCATCTTGCCGCGGAAGCAAAAATAAAATTCACTTCGGGCAGGTACGCCGATGTAGCTGAAATAAAACATAAAGGCAAACAACTTATTTTAATTAAACCTACCACCTTCATGAATTTGAGCGGTAAGGCCATAAATTATTGGCTGCAACAGGAAAAAATTTCGGTTGAAAATTTAATGGTGCTCGTTGACGACCTGGCTTTGCCCTTCGGAAAAATTCGCATTGGCCCAAAAGGCGGTGCTGGCGGACATAACGGCTTAACAAATATTCAGGAAACATTGAATACAGAAAATTATCCGCGTTTACGATTTGGGATCAGCAATGAGTTTAACAAAGGCGCACAGGTAAATTATGTTTTGGGAAAATGGAACGAAGAAGAATTAAAAACATTGAACGACAGAATAAAAATTGCCGCCGATGCAGTAAAAGCTTTTTCATTCATCGGATTGCAGCGATGCATGAATGAGTTTAATACGAAGTAGAGGAGGAGGCAGGAAGCAGGACCAAAGAGATGTATGATCAAAGTCGCATTCTCATTTTGTCACGTCGAGTAGAAAATTTGTGCCTCCTTAAATTTTCGTATCGAGACGCTTCTTGGAGGTTCTCGATACGGCCATCAAAAGAATGGACGAGCCTACTCGAACTGACATGTATTTTCAAAAAAGCTGACAAATAATCTTTCCTTCATCAATTGCAAAGTTTTATCTTTACAAAAATGCTTTACAACCAAATAATCGGTCAACAAGAAGCCAAAGGCCGTTTGCTAAAAATGGTGAACGAAGCCCGGGTGCCGCACGCTCTGTTATTTAGCGGGAAAG
>JANYBY010000251.1 GCA_025360565.1 Bacteroidota bacterium | reverse complement strand
TGGCTAATTCTTGAATTTTCATAATGCCTTCGATGATCTGCTCCGGCCGCGGCGGACAACCCGGCACGTAAACATCCACCGGAATAATTCTGTCTATACCCTGCAACACGCTGTAAGTATCAAAAATACCGCCACTGCTTGCGCATGCACCAACCGATAAAACCCATTTTGGTTCGGCCATTTGTTCGTAAACCTGGCGCAAAATAGGGCCCATTTTTTTTGCAATGGTTCCCATTACCATTAGCATATCGGCCTGACGAGGAGAAAAACTCAAACGTTCAGAACCGAAGCGCGCTAAGTCATAATCAGAAGCCATGGTTGCCATAAATTCGATGCCGCAACACGATGTTGCAAAAGGCAAAGGCCATAATGAATTGGCACGAGCTAAACCAATTACGTCCTCTATTTTCCCGGCAAAAAAACCCGGGCCTTCAAGTCCCGCTGGGCTTTTAGACATTTCGAGTTTTGTACGTTTTATAATTTCTTTTCCCATTTTTTTAATTTTTGAATTGTAGATTTTTTGATTTGTAGAATGCAATCTAAAATTCTACAAATCATTCGCTCAACAATTAATTACTCCTCCCACCTCAATGCTTTTTTCGACATCATGTAATAAAATCCTACTAAAAGCAAGACAATAAAACTGAACACCTCAATTACACCTTTCATCCCAAGCTCTCGGTAATTAACTGCCCATGGATACATAAAAATTACTTCCACATCAAACAACACAAATAAAATGGCAACCAAAAAATATTTAATTGAAAATGGTAAGCGGGCGTTACCTTGCGCTTCAATACCGCACTCAAATGAATCGAGTTTTATTTTAGTTTTTCGTTTTGGGCCAAGCGCGTGGGTTAAGAACATCGTTCCAACTACAAAGCCTAAGGCAACTAACAGCATTAAAACAATGGGTAAAAAATCTAGTGGAGAAGAATTATTCATTAAAAAGGTGTTAATTTAGACTGTAAGGTTAACGATTTTCCCATAAATCGTCAAACAAATACCACTAAAAAAACAACAAATTTTACGCTTAATTAGGGTTCCCTCAAAATGTATTAAAATTAATTGAGTCGAGGCACTTTGGGTGAAGATGTATCTTTATACTTCGAACCCAAAGTAACGAAGAGTCAATTAATTTTTATCAAGCAATAAAATTTTAAAGGATTTCAAAATTAACGCACATGTTTTAGTATATTTTCCAATAAATTGGTGCACTTAAAAATAAAGACACCTTATGTAACCCTTGATATAAAAGGAAAATTGCGTTTTTGAGGGAACCCTTAATTACTACTTAATGAACTTATAGGAATTACGGATTTCTCCCTTTTTTAAATTGAGGTAATAAACGCCTGAAGCCAATGACTGTATGTTGAGTTTTGCCTGTTTATTTTCGTCTATTTTAAATTTAGATCTAGTCACAATTTGACCTAAATTATTTTGAATTTCGTAATTTATTTCTTCGCTGCACGCGTTTGCTAAAGTTAATTCGATATAGTCTTTTACAGGATTCGGCCCCACTTTTAAACCTGATAAAACAGATATTTCTTTTAAGCCAATATCAGTTACATTAAACACATCCGAAAAGTCGGAACACATGCCATTAGCCACAGAAACCGCGTATAGGCCCGCTATTACAGGGGTATAGGTAACAGCGGTTTCGCCCGGAATTGGGGAGCCTCCAAGATACCATTGATAACTTTGGGCAACTGTGGTTGTGGTTAAATAATTACCAATAACAATTACAGTTGGTGTTCCCGGGGCATTATCCACCACCATGGTTGCAGTGCCAACCGTGTTGCAGGCACCGGCAGAAGAAGTGTAGTTATAAACGGTTGTTACCGTAGGTGAAACGCCGATTGAAAATCCTTGTTGAAAGTTAGGCCACACCACGGTATTGCCATTTGTAATTGCACTAATGTTACCACTTTGCCCATTACAAACAGAGTTAGATGATGGGGCAACAGTTGGTGCGTTTACCACCGAAATAGTTGATGAATAAGGGGTACTGGTACCATTACCGTTTGCCGAAACCAAAGTAACCGTATAAATTCCGGTGGCAGGATAGGTGATGGATGGGTTCTGTAATGTAGATGTAGCAGGGCTTCCGCCGGTAAAGGTCCAGGTCCATGAAGTGGGTGTGTTGCCAGAATAATCGTTAAATTGTAAAGGTGTATTAATACATGCCGGCACAAATTGTGTGCCAAAAGCCGCAGCCGGGGCGGTTCCGGGGCTACTATACAGATCAGCTTCCCAAACACCGCGTGCAAAAGTTGCGGCACGCAATTTACCGGTTGGATAATAAATATCAATATCATTTATCACTACATTCGGAAGGCCTGTACTGTAAGGCATCCAGCTTGCCATGCTTGCTTCGCGATAATAAACGCCAAGTTCAGTTCCAATATAAGTTATTTGAGGTGAGTTTTTTTTGTAACGAATGCAATTTACCGGAATATTAGGTAAGCCGGTTGAATAATTTGTCCAGGTTAAACCGCCGTTATTTGACATAAACACTTTATTGCCGCTATAATAACCCGATAGCGTTACGTAAATTTTATTGGAATTGGTATTATCTATTGCCAGATCTGAAATGGAAGCCGAGCCGGATGGAATGGAGCCTGCGATGTTTGTCCAGTTTCCGCCATCATTCATTGTTTTGTAAACCGCGTTGCTTGTAGTTGCATAAATAATATTTGTATTGGATGGTGAGATCCTTATTTCATCTAAAGTTCCACCAATGTTTCCAACTTGCGTCCAACTGCTTCCCTGATTGGTAGATTTAAAAACATTTTGATAACCGCAATAAAAAACATTTGGGTCTGTTGGACTTTGAACAATTGGGGCAACCCATGCACCGCTGCCTGTAAGCCCTGTTACTATTGGTTGCGAGCTTGCGCCGCCGTTAAACGATCTACGAAAATTGCCATTTTGCCAGGAGTAAACCATGGTGGTATTCGTATTCCAATCTACAAAACATGCGGTTCCATCCCCGCCGTAAATACTTGTCCAGCTTGTGCCATCCCATAAATTACTTCCGTTATCCTGATGCCCTGTAAGTATTAAAGAATAATTATTTGCCGAAAATCCCATTTTATAGATCTGCGAAATATTCATACTGCCATTTATGGTTATCCAGGTTGCTCCGCCATCAGTACTTCTGGCTACACCCCCGTCTGTACCTAAATAACAGGTTGTTGATGAAGTATAAACTACACTGTGCAGATCTGCGTGAACGTATGGGGCGCCGGTTCCGGTCCAATGCGTATTCAAAACCCATGTTGCTCCTCCGTCTAAAGATTTCCAGCTATTTACGCCACCTGCGGTTATTTCATTTGCATTTGTTGGTGAAGCGTCAATGGCAATATCATACCAGCCGTTTCCTCCTGTTCCCGATCCGTTAGAACTGGCATTAAAAATATTTGGTGTTGAACTCATTAAACTAAATGTTGCGCCGGCATTTGTTGAACGGTACACGCCGCCATAACCACTCGCATTATTACTCGCAATAATATACAGGTAATTGCTGTTTGCCTGCGATACCGCCAAATTTAATCGATTACTATTTGTTCCTCCGGCAACAGGAATGGCAGTGTACGTTACACCGCCATCGGTTGATTTAATATATCCTGTATTAGAAACCGCGTGAACAACAGTTGGATCGCCCGGCCTGAATTCCGCATCCACATAATATCCGTTGGCGGTTACGCTCCATGTAACACCGGCGTCAATAGTTCTGTACATACCTTGTGAAGTTGCGACAATTAAAATATTTGGATTAACAGGATTGATAAGAAGGCTGTAAATTCTGCGATACTGCGATGCCTGCCAGGTTAAGCCGGTTGTATTCCAGGTTAAACCTCCGTCGGTTGATTTTAAAACGCCAATGGATTGGGTGTCTCCGGCCCCGCCATCTTTATCGCCGGTTGAAATATAAATAATATTTGGCGAAAGCGGATTGATGGCAATATCGGAAACCCCGCACGAACCAAGCTGATCGGTAGTTGTGGTATAACTTACACCGCCATTGTTTGTGATCCAAAAACCACCGGCCGATGTGCCGACATAAAATGTGTTTGAACTTACCGGGTGCATTTCAATTACCTGTATCCTTCCCGCATCGCCGTTTGCAGGCGAGCCAAACGGCCCTAACGGTATCCAGTTTGCCGTTGTAGCGCTTATTACCGCATTGGTAGATTGTTTGGCGCTCGCGTTTTCAATTATAAAATTTTTGTACTGTTCGATCGCGTATGCGTGAGAACCGTATTTAAGTTCGCCACTAGGATAAACCCGGGGCTCCATAAACCACTGCCATCTTCTGAACGAATTATATCCTTTACCCCTCTCATACGGTCTGTCTTTCCAATAACTTTCAAACTCTTTCACTACATCGTAAAAATTTGACTTGGGATCCTGCATCATTTCTACCCACTTTTGCGCCTTGCCCGAATTTATAAAGATCAGGAAGACAAAAATTAACGCGATCGTTTTTTTTATGCTCATTAATTTATTTTTTTAGTTGGCAGAAATAAAAAAGGGCATTTAAAAACGATTCTCGTATCTTAAAAATGCCCTTGATAAAAAATTATTGTTTTACAAACTTGTACGAATTGCTGCTGTTTCCTTTTTTAAGATTCAAAAAATAAACACCTGCCGCAAGAGCCTGCACATTTATTTTTGTTTCTTTATTTTCATCCGGCTTAAATTTTGCCTTTGCAGCAACTTGGCCTAAATTATTATAAATTTCGTAAGAGAATTCTTCTTCATTAGCGTTTTTTAAAGTAACAAACAAATTATCTTTAACCGGATTAGGGCCAATATTAATATCAGACAAGGATGCAAGTTCCTTCATTTTTGTATCTACAACATTAAAGTCGGATGAGTAGGAATCACAGGTCCAGTTGGTACATAAAATACTGTAAAGGCCGGGTACAAGCGGTGTGGTGGTTGCAGTTGTTTCTCCGGGAATAGGATTTCCATTTAAATACCATTGATAAAATTGTGCAACAGTTGTAGTGGTTAAATTACCGCCTACCTGAACCACAACCGGTATTTGCGGGAACTGAACCACATTCATGGTTGCCGTGCCCACAGTACTACAAGCACCAAGTGAAGAAGTATATGAATAAACGGTTGTTACTGTTGGTGAAACTCCAATAACTAATCCAACCTGGTTATTAAACCATGTTACATAATTTCCGTTTGTTTGGGCAATAATATTACCGCTTTGTCCTACGCAAACAGAATTGGATGATGGTGCAACAGTTGGCGCGTTTACAACCGAAATGGTTGATACGTATGGTGTGCTAGTTCCGTTACCATTTGCTGAAATTAAAGTTACTGTATGAATTCCCGCGGCAGCAAAAGTGATCAAAGGATTTTGAACGGTGGATGTTGCGGGAGCTCCTCCGGTAAATGTCCAGCTCCATGCCGTTGGCACATTGCCTGAATAATCGGTAAATTGCAATGGTACATTTATACAAGCGGGCGTAAATAAAGTTCCGTAAGCCGCAACCGGAGCTGCGCCCGGGTTAGTATAAAGATCTGTTTCCCAAACTCCTCGTGCATAAGTGGCCGCACGTAATTTACCGGTTGGATAATAAATTTCCATATCATCAATTACAATATTGGGTAAACCTGTATTGTAAGGAATCCAACTATTCATACTTGCTTCACGGTAATAAACGCCCATATCAGTTCCGGCATATAATTTTTGTGGAGAGTTGTTGCTATAAACAATACAGTTTACCGGAATGTTTGGTAAACCTGTAGAATAATTTGTCCAGGTATTTCCACCATCCAAAGTTTTAAAGATCTTATTTCCGTTCGAATATCCCGAAAGCGTTACATAAGCTATATTCGGATTTGTGTTATCCATTGCAAGATCGGTTATTGAAGCGGAACTTGTTGGGATACCCGCACTTACCACCAGCCAGTTCACACCCCCATCGGTAGTTTTGTACACAAGTCCCGGCGCAGTAGCATAAATAACATTTGTATTACTTGGCGATACCTTTATTTCATCAAGTGTAGCCCCGGTATTTCCTAACTGGGTCCATGTTGTACCTTGATTAGTTGATTTAAAAACCTGCTGATACCCGCAATAATAAGTATTTGGCGCGCTCGGGCTTTGCACAATTGGTGCAACCCATTGCCCTGTTCCTGTAAGCCCGGTAATAATACTCGTCCATGAAACGCCGCCGTTTGTTGAACGGTGATAATCGCCATTTGTGTAGGCTTGCACAATTGTATTATTATTACTCCAGTCAATAAAACAATCCATACCGTCTCCTCCATAGATCTGGCTCCATGCCAAACCGTTTGATAAGTTGGTTCCATTATCCTGCATTCCGGTTACAATGCGCGAAGGTGTACTTGCAGATAATCCCATTTTATAAATTTGCGAAATATTCATGCTGGCATTAATGGTAGAATAATTTGTTCCTGAGTTTGTAGTGCGCGCTACTCCGCCATCTGTTCCTAAAAAAATAGTTGTGCCGTTAGCATATAATACATGATGCAGATCCGCGTGTACGTATGGTTTTCCGCCCCCTCCTGTCCAATGTGTGTGCAATGTCCATGTTGAACCTCCGTTTGTTGAACGCCATGAATTTACTCCGCCGCAAACAATTTCATTCGCGTTTGTTGGCGAGGCATCAATGGCAATATCGTACCAGCCTTGTCCGCCGGGGTTTGCCCCATTTGTGCTCCAGTCAAAAATATTAGGCGTTGTACTCATCAATGTAAATGCGGTACCCATGTTTGTTGAACGGTACAATCCGCCAAAACCATTACTTGGGTTACTAACCAAAATATAAACAAAATCAATACTTGAAGAAGTTACCGCCAATGATAAACGATTACTTGAAAGTGTTGGAGAAATAGCAATTCCGGTGTATGTTGAACCACCATCATTAGAGCGAATGTATCCGCCGTTTGAAACCGCGTGAACCACTGTTGGATCGGTTGGACGAAACTCAGCATCCACATAAGAACCTGTAAGTGATAGTGACCAGGTAACACCGGCATCCGTAGTTTTGTACATCCCTTGTGAAGTTGCTGCAACTAAAATGTTTGGGTTTGAAGGATTAATAAGTAAACGGTAAATTTTTCGTTGTTGAGATGCTAACCAAGTTAAACCTGTTGTACTCCATGTTGTTCCGCCATCGGTTGATTTTAAAACCCCGGTTGAATGTGTATCTCCTGCATCTTTATCACCGGTTGCAATATAAATAATGCTCGGCGTGATCGGGTTAATTGCAATATCAGAAACTCCGCAAGAGCCTTGCTGGTCGGTAGTTGTAGAATAACTTACACCTGCGTCATAGGTTCTCCAAAAACCTCCGGCGGCCGTTCCAACATAAAATGTGTTTGTACTCGCAGGGTGCATTCTTATAACCTGAATGCGGCCGGCATCGCCATTTGTAGGCGAACCAAAAGGGCCAATTGCTGTCCAGTTTGCAGTAGTGGCAGTTATTACAGCAGGGTTTGTATTATGATCGCCCGCGCTTTCCAATAAAAATTTTTGGTATTGCTCCATGGCATAACCACGCGAGCCTAATTTTACATCACCGCTCGGAAAAACGCGCGGCTCCATAAACCATTGCCATCTTTTAAATGCTTTATATCCTTTACCTCTTTCGTAAGGTTTATCTTTCCAATAACTATCAAATTCTTTAACTATATCATAGAAATTTGCTTTAGGGTCCTGCATCATTTCTGTCCACTTTTGTGCTTTACTTGCAGAAGTTAAAATAACAAATGCAATAATTAATGTAATAGATTTTTTCATGTTTTTTATACTGGGGTATTAAAGGTAACGAACCCTTGTTAAATTACCAAAACCGTTCGTACTATTTTACGAATAATTTCAAGGGTATTGTACTACTGATTGTACTACTGTTAATTAACCCGATAAATACCTGTTAAATGAAGACGAAAACGGATGAAAACCCAATATTTACGGGTATTTTGTTTACTATGCTTTAAATTAGTACCTTTACCGTTCAAATTAATTAAAATGACAACATTATTTTTAGGTATTTTAGGCATGGGCCCGTCAGAAATTATCGTGGTATTGATAATTGTGCTTTTATTATTCGGAGGTAAAAAAATTCCGGAATTAATGAAAGGTTTAGGAAGAGGAATAAAAGATTTTAAGGACGCGAGCAAAGGTGAAGGCGAAAGCACTCATCCTGAAAAAAAATAATCCCAATCCGCCGCGGCGGACAATCAGGAAATATTCATAATTTTAAAGCGTTATTCCTAAAAGAATAACGCTTTTGTATTTAAACAAATTGATACGTGTATTCATTTTCTAACATAAAAAAACTACAGGAAGATCTAAAGGCTGGTACTATTACCTGTCAAAAACTGGTTGAAGAAACCGTTCTTTCGATTCAGCAAAAAAAACACCTCAACGCTTTTTTGGAAGTGTTTGAAAGTTCGGCAATGGAACTCGCCAAAAAAGTAGATGAAAAAATCGCGGCGAAAAAACCGTTGGGAAAATTGGCCGGGGTTATTGTTGGCATAAAAGATAATATTTGCTACAAAGGACATAAAGTTTCATGCTCTTCAAAAATATTAGAAGGCTTTGAATCTTTATACAGCGCCACAGTTGTAGAAAAATTATTGGCCGAAGACGCGATAATTATTGGAAGATTAAATTGCGATGAATTTGCAATGGGCAGCAGCAACGAAAATTCGGCTTACGGAAATGTATTAAATCCGCTGAACGAAAAATGTGTGCCCGGCGGATCTTCGGGTGGCGCGGCCGCAGCGGTTGCCGCCAATTTATGCCACGTTACCTTGGGTTCTGATACAGGCGGATCAATTCGTCAACCCGCCTCTTTTACCGGCACAGTTGGCATGAAACCAACTTACGGAAGAATTTCGCGCTACGGATTAATTGCCTACGCTTCTTCGTTCGATCAAATTGGTCCCATCACAAAAAATGTGCAAGATGCCGCTTTGGTTTTAGAAGTAATAGCAGGATTGGATAAACATGATAATACTTCTTCCTCACACAAAGTTGATATTTACAGCGCGCAAATTAATTCGGATAAAAAATATAAAATTGCTTACTTAAAAGAATGTGTTTTTGCCGATGGCATTGACCCCGAAGTGCAACAAACAATTTTAGCGCATATTGAAAAATTAAAAAAAGAAGGGCACACGGTTGAGCCGGTTAGTTTTCCATATTTAGAATTTTTGGTGCCAACGTATTATGTTTTAACTACAGCCGAAGCTTCTTCCAATCTTTCAAAATTTGATGGAATGCATTTTGGATACAGAAGCCCAAATGCAACCGATCTGGAGAGCACCTATAAAAAGTCGCGCGCCGAAGGTTTTGGCAAAGAAGTAAAACGAAGAATTATGCTGGGCACATTTGTTTTAAGCGCCGGATATTACGATGCTTATTACAGTAAAGGACAAAAAGTAAGAAGAGTGATCCAAAATAAAACAAAAGAAATTTTTAGTAATTACGATCTCATTATTACACCAACAACACCCGGCACTGCATTTGAATTTGGAAAAAACAGCCAGGATCCTATTAAAATGTATCTGGAAGATATTTTTACGGTACAAGCCCCAATTGCCGGCATCCCTGCAATGTCAGTGCCTTGCGGTTTACACAGCAATGGTTTACCGATTGGCTTACAAATAATGGCCAACTTTTTTGAAGAAGGAAAAATGCTGGATCTGGCGGGGAGGATTTAATTAAAACCCTACCTCAACCCCGCGTTAATTTCTTTTAGCGCATCTGCACCCGGACAAAGTTCCGATTTTACAAGAGAGTTTAAAGGCTTATCACTTGTTTGAATTAGGTGGTGAAGATCTTTTGAATCGGGATTTACATATAATAAACCCGTTAATATTTCGCCTTTTGATTTGGCATTCAACACCGCGTTCATAGCCGATTGTCTGTTCAGAGGATCCCACTCTTCCGCTAATTTATTTAACGTGATCAAAGAACCGTCGTGCATTTTTACCTGCTTTTGACTTCCTTTATCGTAACTCACACTTATTTCCTGCATTTGCGGCACAAAATCCATTGTGGCTGTTGCTTCAACGTGTTCGCGAACATAATCGTACGATTTTGTAGAGCCTAAATTATTATTAAAGGTAACGCAAGGCGAAATAACATTTATAAATGCAAAACCCGGATGTTTCATGGCCGCTTTAATTAACGGGACCAATTGTGTTTTATCTCCCGAAAAACTTTGCGCTACAAATGTTGCGCCCAGTTCAATGGCTAAACTTGCAAGGTCAATAGATTCAAATAAATTTACCTGGCCTGTTTTATTTTTAGAACCTTCATCTGCTGTTGCAGAATCTTGTCCCTTTGTTAAACCGTAACAACCGTTATTCATTACAATATAAGTCATATTTAAATTACGGCGAATTACATGCACAAATTGCCCCATGCCAATACTGGCGGTATCACCATCGCCCGACACGCCAAAATAAATAAGATCGCGGTTAGCCATGTTGGCGCCGGTTGCAACTGAAGGCATACGCCCGTGAACAGAATTAAACCCGTGAGAATTACTTAAAAAATAAGCCGGTGTTTTTGACGAACAACCAATGCCCGAAAGTTTTGCTAAACGATGCGGTTCAATATTCATTTCGTAGCAACCTTGTATAATGGCAGAGCTGATCGAATCGTGTCCGCAGCCCGCGCAGAGTGTAGAAAGCGCGCCTTCGTAATAATCAACAGTATAACCCAATTTGTTTTTTGGTAATTCGGGGTGACGAAATTTCGGTTTTACGTAACTCATATCTTAATTTTTTTCTATTATTTATTTTTCATTTTTTTTACTGCCTCCTGGTCTCGGGTCTCGACTCCACTCGACCTGACTTACTGCCGCTAATTAAGTTTAGAGGAAGGCGATAAATTTTTCGTGATCTGTTTCAAAATATTATCCGCTGTAATAGGCATACCATCGTAATTTAAAACAGAAATTAATTTATTCGGGTCGGCTTGTAATTCTATCATCAATAAACTTTTCATTTGCGCATCGCGGTTTTGTTCTATCACAAAAACTTTTTTATGCGACTTAACAAAATCTTCAACTGTTTTATTGAAAGGGAAACCTCGTAAACGAATAGCATCCATCGCAATCCCCTCTTGCTTTAAAATATCCATTGCTTCTTCGGCAGCGTATTGTGAAGTTCCAAAAAATAAAATTCCATTTTCAGAATTATTTTTTTGATTGTACACTTGCGGTGCCGGCACCATGTCTTTCGCGGTGTTCCATTTTTTTATCAAACGATCCATGTTGCGCTGATAAGCCGCACTATCTTCGGTATAAGCGGCATACTCATCTCTTGAAGTGCCACGCGTAAAGAAAGATCCTTTCGAGGCGTGTGTTCCGGGAATAGTGCGATAGGTGATCCCATCATTATCCACATCTAAATATCTACCAAACTTTTCTATCTTTTCAAGATCAGCAGCGCTTAATACTTTTCCTCTTTTGTATTCGCGTTTATCATCCCACACTAATGGCGGTGTTACGTGATCGTTCATTCCCAGATCAAGGTCAATCATTACAATAACGGGTGTTTGTAATTGCTCGGCAAGATCAAATGAGTCTGCTACCAATTCAAAACATTCTTTTGGTGTAGATGGAAAAACCAATACATGTTTTGTATCTCCGTGTGAAGCATAAGCCGCTTCTAAAATATCTGATTGCTGTGTACGCGTTGGCATTCCGGTTGAAGGACCTGTGCGTTGAACATCAACTAATACTGTTGGAATTTCGGCGAAATAAGCCAAGCCCAAAAATTCATTCATTAAAGATAAACCCGGTCCGCTTGTTGCTGTAAAAGAACGGGCGCCATTCCAATTGGCGCCAATTACCATTCCTATTGCGGCCAATTCATCTTCGGCCTGCACAATGGCAACATTTTTTTTGCCCGTAATTTTATCTGTGCGAAATTCTGCGGCGTACTCGGCAAATCCTTCTACTACTGAAGTTGAAGGCGTAATGGGATACCATGCTGCAAATGTTGCTCCCGCGTAAACAGCGCCTAGTCCGCAGGCCGCGTTACCTTCCATCATAATTGCATCCTTCAAAAGATTGCGGCGTTCAACGCGAATATCTAAAGGGTATTTAAAATTTTTGTGAATGTAATCTATTCCTAATTGTAAGGCTTTAATATTAGATGGGATTAATTTTTCTTTGCCTTGAAACTGATCTGCTAAAAGCCCTTCTACTTCTTTAAATTCAATGTCCAATAAAGCGATCAATGCCCCAACGTAAACAATATTTTTAAATAATTGTCTTTGGCGCGCATCGGTATAAGCCTCGTTGCAAAGTGTCATTAAAGGAATGCCGATGTAATGAATGTCTTCTCGAATATATTGATCGTGCAATTTTTTTGAACTGTCGTATAAAAAATAACCTCCGGATTTTACGGCCTTCACATCATTTAACATGCTTTGCGGATTTACCGCAACCATCATATCTATTCCCTCTCTTCTTCCCAAATATCCTTTTTCGCTCACACGCACTTCGTACCAAGTTGGCAAGCCCTGTATGTTTGATGGAAAAATATTTTTCGGTGTTACCGGAATTCCCATTCTGAAAATGGCTTTCGTAAAAAGAAAATTCGCACTGGCCGAACCTGTTCCGTTCACGTTGGCAAATCTTACAACAAAATCGTTTACTTTAGTATTGGACATCTTTCTTGTTTTTTGCAACGACCTTTAGGTCGCTGATTAAATTTAATTTCAGGCTTTAGCCAAACCCCTTTGTTTATTGGGCTAAAGCCCATTTTTGTTTTTTTATAATTGCCACGACCTAAAGATCGTGGCAATTGTGTTGTATTAAATTATTTGCTGCAAGCGTGTGTGTGCGCTTTTGTAACATTGTAAAAGAATTTTTGCATGTCCCAGGCCGCCGTAGGGCAGCGTTCAGCACACAAGCCACAATGCAAACAAACGTTCTCATCCTTTACCATTACACGTTTGGTAGGCAGAACATCCGACACATAAAGATCTTGTGTTTTATTTGTAGCAGGTTGTTTTAACATGGCGCGCAGATCTGTTTCCGCTTCCGCATTTTCGGTAAAAGTGATACAAGCTGTTGGGCAAATATCCACGCAAGCATCGCACTCAATACATTTGGTTTCGGTAAAAACAGTTTGAATGTCGCAATTTAAACAACGTTCTGCTTCCTTAAATCCGGTTGGCAGATCAAAGCCTAATTCAACTTCTTTTTTTCTGTTGGTTAAGGTTACTTTTTTATCGGCTTGCGGCACCGCGTAACGCTGATCGATCACTACTTCACTATCGTATCCCCATTCGTGAATTCCCATTTTTTGGCTCACCAAATTTACAAATGGCGAAAGACGATCTTTTACAAGATCTTTTTTATTGCAAAAAATATCTACAGAAATTGCGGCTTGATGACCGTGTGCCACCGCTGTAATTACGTTCTTTGGCCCCCAGGCTGCATCGCCTCCAAAAAATACTTTTGTATTGGTTGAACAAAACGTTTTTTCATCCACAACAGGCATTTCCCATTTATCAAATTCAATTCCGCAATCGCGTTCTATCCAAGGGAAACTATTTTCTTGTCCAACAGCTATCAACACATCATCTGCTTCAAAAAACACATCCGGTCCGCCAACCGGAACTAATTTTCTTTTTCCTGCTGCGTCATATTCGGCTTTCACTTTTTCAAAGGTCATGCCTTTTAATTTTCCATTTTCAACCACAAAAGATTTTGGAACATGATTATCAATGATAGGAATATCTTCATGTTGCGCGTCTTCTTTTTCCCAAGGCGAAGCTTTCATTTCGGCAAAAGGGCTACGTACAACCACTTTTACATTTTCGCCACCAAGTCTGCGCGAGGTGCGGCAACAATCCATAGCGGTATTTCCACCACCAAGCACAATTACATTTTTACCAATTTTTTTTGTGTGTTCAAAAGCAACACTTCCCAGCCAATTAATTCCCAAATGAATATTTTCTTTGCCTTCTTGGCGGCCCGGCAGATCCGGCAGATCACGTCCGCGAGGCGCACCTGTTCCAACAAACACGGCATCATAATCTTTTGTGAGCAACTCTTTCATGCTCGCTACGTAATGATTAAAATGTGTTTTAATTCCAAGATCTAAAATAAAATTTACTTCTTCATCTAATACCGTTTCAGGTAAACGGAAAGAAGGAATTTGACTGCGCATAAAACCGCCGCCGGCTTTTAATTCATCAAACAAATGCAATTCGTAACCAAGCGGAGCAAGATCGCGTGCAACTGTTAAAGATGCAGGGCCGGCACCAACTAAAGCCACCTTTTTTCCATTTGCTTTAAAAGGCCCTTGAGGCATTAATCTTTTTACATCGCCTTTATTATCGGCGGCAACACGTTTTAATCTGCATATAGCAACGGGCTCCTCTTCCACACGTACACGGCGGCAAGCGGGCTCACAGGGGCGATCACAAGTACGGCCCAAAATTCCGGGAAATACGTTTGAATCCCAATTTACCATGTATGCTTCAGGGTATTTTCCTTCCGCAATTAAACGAATGTAATGCGGAACCGGTGTATGTGCCGGACAAGCATATTGGCAATCGACCACTTTATGGAAATACTCCGGGTCTTTAATGTCGGTTGGCTTCAAATTTTTATCTTTTTATTTATTAGTATAGCTCTTTAAATTTCTTTGATTTTGTGTCTAAAATTACAGGCAAAATTTAAAGAAGAGCTTCAAAATTAATATAATTTTCAATATAAACATACACAAGGCAACAAAAAAAGGGAGCTTGTTAATAAAGGCTGAAAAAGCCCGTAAACATTGGGTTTTTAAGGCATTACAATCTAAATTTTAGATAATTGAAGGATGGTTCTTTAAAAAATTATTGAAAATTTAAATGCGTTATGATTTTATATATATTTTGCTAAATTTGAAGATATTTTAAAAGATAGAAGATGGATAAATTTTCATATGTAGGAACGAGCGATGTAAGCGCGATTGAGAGCCTTTATTTGCAATATTGTCAGAATGCCGATTCGGTGGATGCCTCTTGGCGCGATTTTTTTAAGGGATTTGAATTTGCAAACACCAATTACGAAAGTAAAAGCGGTGGCGTTCCGGAAAATGTTTCGAAAGAATTTAAAGTAATCAGTTTAATTTCGGGTTATCGCCAGCGTGGACATTTATTTACAAAAACAAATCCGGTTAGGGAGCGTAGGCAATATGAGCCAACGTTAGATATTAAAAATTTCGGGTTAACGGAAAAAGATCTGGAAACTGTTTTTCACGCCGGAACTGAGATCGGAATTGGCGATGCAAAATTAAAAGATATTATTGCGCATTTGGAGCAAACGTATTGCCAGAGCGTGGGGGCGGAATATATGTTTATGCGCGAACCCCAATCTTTAAAATGGCTGCAGGAATACATGGAGAAAACAAAGAACACTCCTAAATTTTCGACAGCAGAGAAAAAAGATATTTTGGTGAATTTAATTCACGCGGTAGTTTTCGAAAATTATTTACACACAAAATTTGTTGGGCAAAAACGTTTTTCGTTAGAGGGCGGCGAAGCTTTGATTCCGGCCATGCAGGCTTTAATTAATCATGGCGCACATTTAGGAATTCAGGATTATGTAATTGGTATGCCGCATCGCGGAAGGTTAAATATCCTCACCAACATTATGCACAAAACATACAAAGATGTGTTTACTGAATTTGAAGGAAGACCGAGCGAGGATTCGCTTTTTGACGGGGATGTAAAATACCATATGGGTTATTCATCCGATCAGGTTACGGAAGAAGGCAAAAAGATCCACATCAGTTTAACGCCAAACCCTTCGCATCTTGAAACTGTAAATCCGGTTGTTGAAGGAATTGTGCGTGCAAAAATTGACACACATCACGATGGCGATTTTTCAAAAGCCTGTCCTATTTTATTACACGGCGATGCTGCTATTGCAGGGCAAGGTATAGTTTACGAAGTTTTACAAATGAGTCAGCTCGATGGTTATAAGACCGGGGGCACAGTGCATTTTATTGTAAATAATCAAATTGGTTTTACCACAAATTTTACCGATGGCCGTTCGGCTACTTATTGTACCGATGTTGCAAAGCTTGTTCTATCACCGGTGTTTCACGTAAATGGCGATGATGTGGAAGCCTTGTGTTTTGTTTCAAAATTAGCAATGGAATTCCGTCAAACTTTTCATCGCGATGTATTCATTGATATTTTATGTTACCGCAAATATGGGCATAACGAGGGAGATGAACCGCGTTTTACTCAGCCCACTTTATACAAAGCAATTGCGGCGCATCCAAACCCAAAAGATATTTATGTTGATGAATTAAAAAAAGAAGGTTCGGAATTGGCTGCTGAGTCAAAAGTAATTGAAGCTGCCTTCAGGGCTGAGTTGGATTCTAATTTAGATGAAGCGCGAAAAACCGAAAAAGCGAAGATCACTTCTTTTTTGGATGGATACTGGAAAGGCGTGAAAATGGCTACTGACAAGGATTTTGACGAATCGCCAAAAACGGCTATTGATGAAAAATTATTTTTAGAAATTGCCAATAAGATCTCTGAATTACCGAAGGATCAAAAATTCTTTAATAAAATTCAGAAAGTGTTTGATGACAGAAGGGCGATGATTGCCAATGAAAATTACGATTGGGCAACCGGCGAATTAATGGCTTACGCCAGTTTAATGAAAGAAGGATTTCATGTTCGTATAAGCGGGCAGGATGTTGAACGCGGAACTTTTTCACATAGGCACGCCGTTGTAAAAGTGGAAGACACCGAAAAAGAATACACTCCGCTGAATAATATTGGAGCTGAGGTTAATTTAGATATTTATAATTCCTTATTAAGCGAATACGGTGTTTTAGGATTTGAATACGGTTACGCGTTTGCCGCGCCAAATACACTTTGTATTTGGGAAGCACAGTTTGGTGATTTTTTTAACGGCGCACAAATAATCATTGACCAGTATTTGGTTTCGGCTGAATATAAATGGCGTCGTATGAATGGCTTGATCATGTTACTGCCACACGGTTACGAAGGCATGGGGCCTGAGCATTCGAGCGCTCGTATTGAACGGTTTTTACAGCAATGCGCCGAAAATAATATTCAGATAGTTAATGCTACAACCCCGGCGCAGCAATTTCACGTTATTCGCCGTCAGCTGAAAAGAGATTTCCGTAAACCACTGATCTGTTTTACACCGAAAAAATTATTACGTTACCCAACCTGTGTAAGTAAGCTGGCAGATTTTACAAAAGTAAATTTTAAAGAGGTGTT
>JANYBY010000243.1 GCA_025360565.1 Bacteroidota bacterium | reverse complement strand
AATCAAGAAATAAACAACGAACGCGGGTTATTACGATATTCATGATGAACGCAGATAAAATTTTAATTAATAATGCAAAGTAATACAAGAGCTTACTAAATCATAATCATCATAAAAATCAGCGTTCCAATAAATCAGCGTTCAATAAAATGTTATCCGCCCTCATAAAAAAAGAATTTCTGTTAGAGTTCAGGCAAAAAAGCACGCTGGGCGGTGTATTGGTGTATGTGGCCGGAACTATTTTTGTAAGCGTACTTTGTTTTAACGGACGATTAGATAAACCAACCTGGAACGCATTATTTTGGATCATTACTTTGTTCACCTCGGTAACCATCAGCGGAAAAAGTTTTTTGAAAGAAAGCGGGGGTGCAGGATTGTTTAATTATCTGCATTATTCCCCACAGCAATTTATTATCGCAAAGATTCTTTATAACATGGTATTTATGCTGGCATTAAGTTTTATCACCTTTTTCTTTTACGCTTTTTTTGTAAAGAATGAAGTAGGCAATATGCCCATGTTCTTTATCGTATTAACTCTTGCTTCAACAGGATTGGCGGGCGTATTAAGCCTTATGAGCGCTATTGCGGCAAAAGCCAACGGTAATTTTGCCATGATGAGTATTTTAAGTTTTCCGGTAGTAATGCCTTTAATTCTGGTGGTTATCCGCTTAAGCAAACAGGCTGTAGACGGCCTGGAGTGGGCGGGAGTAAGCCTTAGTTTTATCAGCATTTTGGCAGCATTAAATGTGTTAACCATCGCCCTGTCTTTTCTATTATTTCCGTATCTTTGGAAGGATTGATCTGCTTTATCTGAAATGAAAAACTGGTACAAAATACTTTCTGTTCTCTTAATACTTTACACCTTAATTTTTGGATTAAGCAGCGCTGTGCCAAGATTAGATATTTTAAATGAAACCATTCGCAATGTTTATTACCATGTGCCAATTTGGTTTGCCATGTTATTTATGATGACCGTTTCTTTGATCTATAGTATTAAGTCACTTTCCGCAAATTTTTTGGCAAACGATTCAAAAGCGTACAATGCCGCGGTGATCGGATTTTTCTTTTCCATCCCCGGAATTTTAACCGGCAGCCTTTGGGCCAAATATACCTGGGGCACTTGGTGGACCTTTCAAGATCCAAAACTGAACGGCGTTGCCATTAGTATTTTAATTTACATGGCTTATTTTATTTTACGTTCATCCGTTGAAGATGAACAAAAGCGCGCGCGAATTTCGGCGGTGTACAATGTTTTTGCTTTTGTAATGATGAATGTGTTTATCATGATCTTGCCGCGGCTTACAGATTCATTACATCCCGGTAATGGCGGTAATCCCGCTTTTGCAAAGTACGATATGAACAGCGATATGCGAATGGTATTTTATCCGGCGGTAATAGGATGGATCTTGTTCAGCTTTTGGCTTTTCGAAATAAAAAACAGGATCAGCGTTTTAAAAAATAAATTAAATGATTAAAAAAATAACAATACTTTTATTTTTGTTCCTTTCGCTTTTTGCGGGGGCACAAACTGCCGGGCCGGAAATGGCGGACGCGTTAAGAGAGAACGGAAAAATAAACGTAGTAATAAGTGTTATCGCAATTATATTTATTTGCATTGTTGTTTTTTTAGTGGTGATCGAAAGAAAAATAAAAAAGTTAGAGAATAAAATAAAATGAAAAAATTACACATTGTAGGAATAATAGTAATTGCCGTTGCCATTGGCGTAATTTTTGTTTCGTTAAAAAACACAAGTACTTATGCCGATTTTACGGAAGCTATTGCTAATCCGGATAAAGAATATCATGTGGTTGGAAAGTTGGATAAAGCTCAGCCGCAGATGTACGACCCAAAGGTGAATGCCGATGAGTTTGAATTTACGCTTGTAGATAATAAAGGTGTCGCGAAGCAGGTTATACTTCACAAAAGCAAACCGCAGGATTTTGAAAAGAGTGAGCAGATAGTTTTGATCGGCAAAATGCGCGACAATCAATTTCACGCGAATGATATTTTAATGAAATGTCCGAGTAAATATAATGATGGGAAACCTCAGGTGAATTAAATAGTATTGAGAATTGAGTAGTGAGTATAGAGACTGGATGTAGGGTAAACGTAATTCGGCATTCAGATTCGTACATTCGTACAAATTCGTATTTCGTAGTATAGAAAAATAGATTTGAACGAAATTAAATATATTGGCGAACGTTTGTGGGCCGGGCAATTAGGCAACGCGTTCGTTGTTCTCTCATTTGTTACGGCGCTTTTAAGTTTCATTTCCTTTTACCTCGCCTTTAAAAATAAAAATTTTATTTCTCTTGCACGCATCGCTTTTAACGTGCATGCCTTTAGTGTTCTTGGTATCATCGGCACACTTTTCATTATGTTGTTCAATCATTTTTTTGAATACCAATACGCTTGGCAACATAGCAATACCGCAATGGATATGAAATACATCCTTTCCTGTTTTTGGGAAGGGCAGGAGGGAAGTTTTTTATTATGGACCTTCTGGAACATTGTATTAGGATTGATTTTAAAACGCCAGCTTAAAAATGGCGATTGGGAAGCGCCCGTTATGACTGTGTTTGCGCTTGTTCAGGTTTTTTTGGCGAGTATGTTATTGGGCGTTTATTTGTTCGATTATAAAATCGGAAGCAATCCGTTTTTATTATTACGTGAGCATGCTGAATTTAGCAATCTTCCTTTTATAAAAATGCCAAACTATCTTGCAAAATTAGATGGCCGAGGTTTAAATCCTTTACTGATGAATTATTGGATGACCATTCATCCGCCAACATTGTTCTTGGGATTTGCTTCAACCCTGGTGCCATTTGCATTTTCTATCGCGGCATTGTGGAACAAGCAACACACAAAATGGCAGGCAATGGCTTTGCCCTGGACTTTTTTCGGTATTTTGGTTTTAGGTGTTGGTGTTTTAATGGGCGGCGCATGGGCCTACGAAGCCCTTAGCTTTGGCGGTTTCTGGGCTTGGGATCCGGTTGAGAATTCTTCTCTTGTTCCCTGGCTTGTAATTGTGGCCGCAGGGCATACCATGATCATCAATAAAAATAAAGGCGGTTCATTATTTACTACTCATTTTTTAGCCATCGGAAGTTTTTTGTTGGTGTTGTATTCAACTTTCTTAACACGTAGCGGTGTGCTGGGCAATGCTTCTGTACACGCCTTTACCGATCTGGGTATGACCGGGCAATTGGTGCTGTATGTACTTACATTTATTTTTATTACAGTAGCCTTATTGATCGAGGATAAATTATTTAAGGTCTCTTATATTGTTGTTTCGCTCTTTATTTATTTTATAGGAATTATTTACGGCTATAAGCGCATGTTGTTAATGGGCTGGATCGGAACTTCATCTGTTATCATCGGTATTTCCTATTATAAATATTTTCCGAAAGAAAAAAGCGAAGAAGAAGTTTACTCCCGCGAATTTTGGATGTTCCTCGGCGCGCTGGCCTTGCTTACCATGAGCGCTACCATTACATATTTTACTTCTATGCCGGTCATCAATAAATTATTTGGTACCGATTACGCGCCGCCAAAAGTGCCCTTGTATAACCAAACTATTTTACCCTTTGCCGTGTTGCTTGGTTTTTTAATTGCCGGCGCGCAGTTTTTAAAATATAAAAAAACCGAAGGAAAAAAATTCTTAAAACGCATCTCTTATTCCTTTGCCTTGGCGTTGGTGTTTGGCCTGGCCTGTGGTATACCTTTGTATTTTGTAAATGCCAAAACCATTGGGTACGATGAGGTAAGTTACACCGTATTATTAATATTTTCTTTGTTCGCTGTATTTGCCAATGTAGATTATTGGTTCGCTGTTTTAAAAGGAAAAATTTCTAAAAGCGGCGCAGCCATTGCCCACATTGGTTTTGCGCTTCTGCTCATCGGGGTTTTAATATCCACTTCAAAACGAGTTACTATTTCTAAAACCGAAACCAGTAAAAAACCTTCGAGCCTCGGTGAGGGCTTTGACGATAAAGTAAGCATGTTGTTAACCCAAGGCGATACCTTGCCCATGGGGCCTTATTTGGTAACGTATAAGGGCCAATACCGAAAGGGCATTAACGTTTATTTTACGGTTGACTACTTTAAAATGAACGGCAACAAACCTGAGTACGATTTTACGTTGGAACCGCATATACAGGACAATAAAAAGACAAATCAAAAATCGCCGGAGCCGGCTACCAAACATTATTTAAACCGCGATATTTATACCCATGTTACCGCAGCCGATCTGAATTTAGATACAAGCGCTAAAAAGAAAAACGCATACGGAGAAGCAAAAAATTATGTGGGCCATGTTGGCGATACCATTTTTGCCAACAATGCCATTGTAATTATTGATTCGTTAAGAACAAATATTGGTAAAGAGCAATATCAAAAAAATGATTCTTTGCTGGAAGTAACCGCGGTATTAAGAGCTTTGGATTCAAGATCCAATGAATATAAAGCGCTCCCGAAGTACATCATCAAAAAAAATATTGTTATTCCGCAGGACGATGAAATAAAGGCGCTGGGATTAAATTTTGTTTTCTGGAAAATTAATCCAGATGTTGGCACTATTGAAATCACCATGAGCCAAAAATTAAGTAATGCAAAAGATTTTATTGTAATGGAAGCCTACATTTTCCCTTACATAAACGTGCTTTGGCTGGGTTGTATCATCATGGCATTGGGCACTGGTATTGCTATTCGCGAAAGAATTCGTAAATTCAAATCACCGACAAATTAATTATGCAAAAGAACGCTAAACAAAAGATCGTAATAATGGGTTGCGGCAATTTGGCTTGGCATTTAACGGCTCATTTGCAGTCGCTTAAAAAATTCGACTTGTTTGTTTACAATCATAAAGCAAACAAGAACCTGGCAGAATTTAAAACAAAATTGGGGTGCAAAACTCAGTCAAACTTCAAAAATATAATTAAAGATGCTGACTATTATTTAATTTGCGTGGCCGATCGATCCATTTCGGCTGTTTCAAACAAAATTAATTCAACTAAGACAAATGCTTTGGTGCTGCATACTTCCGGGAGCGTATCTATTAAGGAAATAAAAGGCAATTATAAGAACAAAGCGGTTTTGTACCCACTGCAAACTTTTTCAAAACAAGATAAACTAAATTGGGCTGAGGTACCGTTTATTGTTGAAGGGAATAACGAACATAATTTAAAAAATGCGGAAGAACTTGCGCATTTATTTTCGAAAACTGTTCTACAATTAAATTCAGCCGAACGCTTAAAGCTGCATTTAGCGGCGGTATTAGTCAATAATTTTACCAACGCCCTTTATAATGAAGCGGATAAATTTATATCAGAAAAAATAAAAAATAATTCAGTTAATTTTAATATGTTATTGCCCATCATAAATCAAAGTGTTTTAAAATTAAAAAGTATGACTCCCGCTGCAGCTCAAACAGGCCCTTCAAAGCGAGGAGATGAAAAAATAATGAAACAGCATTTAAGGCTCCTAAAGAACAGCAATTTAAAAAAGGTGTATAAACAATTAAGCGCGTTGATCAGTAAACAAAAGTGACCTCTATTTTAAATAATAAATTTATTGCATTGCTAAAATTAGCAAGGATAGAGAATTTAATAATGATCGCTCTTACCCAATATTTTTTAAGGTATTTTGTTTTACGGAAAATACTGGCCGGACAAAATATTGAGTTAGGCTTAAACGATTCCTTATTCAGCCTACTAGTATTGAGTACGGTGTTGATTGCTGCAGCCGGTTACATTATTAACGATTATTTTGATGTAAAAACAGATATGATCAATCGTCCTGATACGGTTGTGGTTGATAGGGCGATTAAACGCCGTTCGGCAATTATTTTGCACATGGCATTTACTTTTTTGGGAGTGGCCCTTGGCATTTATTGCGCTTTAAAAACAGGTTACATGCGTTTGGCAATTTTTCATATTGTGGCGGCAATTTTACTTTGGTTTTACAGTACGCATTTTAAAAAGCAATTATTGGTTGGCAATATTGTAGTATCGCTTTTAACGGCTTCTGTATCGTTTATTCCCTTTGTGTATGAGTTCGGTATTATGCAGCATCAACATGCTAATTTTAGTTCGGAACATAAACTGATTATTTTATCATGTTTTAAGGTGGTATTTATTTTTGCGCTGTTTTCGTTTATTACAAGTATGGCTCGCGAAATTATTAAGGATATGGAAGATTTTAAGGGCGATAAAGCCACTGGAGGCTACACTATGCCTATATACTGGGGCATGCAGTCGAGCAAACTCACCGCTTTTTTTCTAATTGTTATTACTGTTTTGCTTTTATTATTTGTGGTGTACAATACATTTAAAGCATATCACACTATTTTGGCAATGGATACGCTTTATATTCTGAGCGGCTTAATGTTTCCTTTAATTATTTTATTATTTCTTATCTTAAAAGCAAAAGAACCTTTTCAGTTTAAAAGAGCAAGTTTATTCCTAAAATTTATTATGCTTATAGGTTTAAGCTACAGCATTATTTATTATTATTCATAACATGAACAAATTAGAAGAAGCATTAAAAAATTTTCCGTATCAGCTTATACTGGGCTCTGCTTCACCCCGCAGGCAAGAGCTTTTAAAGAGTTTAGGTTTTGAATTCCTGAACAAACCCATGAAAGTGGACGAAGAAGAATGGCCCCGGGATCTTCGAGCGCAGGAAATTTGTATTTATCTGGCCGAAAAAAAGGCTGCGGCTTACGAAGAATTAAAAGAAGGAGAATTATTAATTACCGCCGATACCATTGTGTGGTGCGAAGGCAAAGTATTTAACAAACCCGAAAATTTTGCGGCCGGAAAAAAGATGCTTGAATCGTTGAGCGGCAAAATGCACGAAGTATTTACCGCGGTGTGTTTAAAAAGCGTAAATAAACAAACCGTTTTTTTTGATGAAAGCAAGGTGTATTTTAAAAAACTGAAACCCGAAGAAATTGAATATTACCTTACTAATTTTAGTCCTTACGACAAAGCCGGGGGCTATGGCGTGCAGGACTGGATAGGGTATATAGGCATTGAAAAAATTGATGGCAGCTTTTACAATGTAATGGGGCTGCCGGTAAAGAAATTATTTGAGGAGCTGATAAAGTTTTAAATTGTCTCATAGGTTTTAATTTATAAAGCCTTATTATTAGTTTATTGCATGAAAAAACATGCAAAAGAAAATTCCAGCGATGACATTTTTGGCCTGCCAAATTGTTCCGGCATTAACGAAGCGACTTGATTTAATGGAGGAAAGGCTTAGAATAAACGGCTCTCACAAAAGTACTTTTTTAAATTACAGCCGTAAAATTTGTGAGATAAGTTTGAGGTTTAAAAAACTGCCTGAGGATGTTAGCGATTCTGAAATAAATAGTTATTTAGACGAGCGGGTAAAAAGTGCAAAAAGTTTATCGCTAAGCGAATTTAAACATTCGGTATACGGCCTCCGTTATTATTTCAAAACCATTGGAGAGCAGGATAGAGGCATAAAACTGCCAAGCATTAAAAATGAAAAGCGCTTGCCAACTGTATTGAGCAAGCAAGAATGCAAAAAGTTATTTAGGGCAGCAAAAAATTTTAAACACCGCTTGATCTTAATGTTGATCTATTCGGCGGGACTCAGACTTCGGGAACTTATTAATTTAAAATGGTGCGATCTGGATGTGGATAGAATGACGATTCACATAAAACAATCAAAGGGAAAAAAGGACCGTTACGTACCTTTAGCGGAATATTTATTAAGAGATCTTGTAGTTTATATGATGATTAAATACAAGAACAAATATATTTTTTCGGTGGGAAACAGTACACGAACAATGGGTGGTACAGGAATCAGCTTTATGTTAAGAAGTACGGTAAAGCGAGCCGGAATTATAAAGGAGGGGGTTTGTTTGCATACGTTGCGCCACAGTTTTGCTACGCATTTGTTGGAGGATGGTTTAGATATTATTTCGATAAAGGAATTATTGGGCCATTCGAGAATTGAAACTACTTTGGTTTATTTACACATTGCGGATTACGATAAGGGTAAAAAAATGTCGCCTTTAGATACTTTATATGAAGACGTTAAATTTAATCAGATAGTATGGAAGAAGAAATTCGGCATGCTTTCCATGAAGAAGAACTTAATAAGTGAACATAGTAAAAGTCAATTAACACTTTTTGATTAGAATTAGTCGCGGATAGCCGGTGTTACCACTAGTTACCGCCACAATACATCACACGGCTACGGGTCCGCCGATAAAAAAGTCTGCGGTATGCGTCGCGACGCAGTCTTTAAAGTTTTGCGTTTAATTTACTAAAGTTTAAGTCACGTTACGTTTAACAAACGGTTATTCGCAACATCAGTTTGTCTTCAAGTCTAACGTCATGTTACAGTTAACGAATGGTTATTCGTAACATCGGTTTTGTCCCAGCCAAGTTATAAAGTCCGCAAGTAAAATAAAAAAAGAAAAGATTTTGTCAGCCGATAATTTGTCTAAAGGAAAAACAGTCCGCGGTAATTAGTGGTAACGTTTTCGGGACTGGCGCAGTTGGGATTTTGGAACTCAAAACTGTCTACCCCGACAAAACTTTATTAGTAGCTTAAAGGTACTCTTTTTTTGTGGCAAAAGAAACGGGCGTCAGCCCGACAACTTGTCCCCGCCGCAAAAAAACTTGGGAAAACCCCAATTGCGCCACGACCCGGGTTATGCAGCGTTGCGAACATATTGTTTAATTGTCCTAAGGTCTTTTTGTTTATGCCTTGTTTCG